>CAYSCC010000009.1:0-14706 GCA_964429375.1 uncultured Chakrabartia sp. | reverse complement strand
TCCAGTATGAAGCATATGCAAGCAATCCGATCATCAAGAGATGAAAGACATTAAGCGGCCCGATGATGGGAGTATAGGGCTTGAGGAACTCCCACAAAAACCGTTGAACGGCATAAGCGATGACAAACCAGTGAAACCCGTGATGGGTCACCCAGCGACGATCGCGGAGTAGCGCTGTCCAGTAAATTGCCAGAAAGGCGGCCATCGCAAGGCTTTCATAAATCTGGACGGGATGGCGGAAAACTCCATCGCCAAGGTCAACACCCCAGGGCAATGTCGTGGGAGTTCCATAGGTTTGGTCGGACAGTCCGGAAAACAGGCAGCCCCACCTGCCTACAATGATCCCGAGCGTCAGTGGAATCACGAAGGGGCCGCCTGTTGAAGCTCGCACGCCATGGAGCCATTTCCAAAGCTCCACGGCGAGAATGCCTCCGGCCAGTGCGCCCGCGACACTGTGTGAAGGCGCAAGGACATTGGCCTGAAACATGTTGACTGTTCCGGCAGACCATGCACCCACAGCCGCTCCTGCCGCCAGGGCTATGAAGTATCCCGGTGCAGTTTGCCGGGCCAGGATCTCAACCGAGGCCCGGCGTCTTGCCAATAGCCAGCGCGCTCCCACCAGGGCAGAGATCCAGGCCGCGACATCTCCCAGATAATGGAACGATGGCGCGGCGGGAATGTGGATCACGAAAGGTGTCTAGCTTGCGAGTTGCGACGTAACCATCTTCTCAAGTTCTTCCCGTAGGTCTGGCCTGAGCGGCTTGGCAGAATTGTCGGTTCGACAGACGACGACCGTGTCGCAGGTCGCGATGCAGTGGCCATGCTGGAACATGGCCTGTTCGATCGTCCAACTGGATGTGCCAATGCGCCCTATCCCTGATGCAACGACAACATCTTCAGGGTAGCTCCCTTCCCGCAGATAGTTGATTGTGACCGCTGCCACCATTGTCCGTTCATTGTCCGGCCGTTCATCAAAAGGCCTCACATCGCGATTGAGGCGAACGCGCCCATGCTCGAACAAAGCCGCAAAAGCGACGTTGTTGAGATGGCCGTTGGGATCAAGGTCCTGAAAACGGGTCTGCACGACCAAACGAATGGGGTAACTGGCGGGGTTCAGCCGCCAGTTGTCCGGCTTGGCCACAAACTCAACGCGGCGCCATGCGGATGGCCCCGTCAAGGCGCACATCCTCGCCGTTGAAATAGCCGTTCTCGATCATGGTCAGTGCAAGATTGGCATATTCCTCTGGCTTGCCGAGGCGCTTTGGAAAAGGAACCGATGCGGCCAGCGCATCCTTCACATTCTGCGGAGCGCCCATCATCAACGGCGTCTCGAAGATGCCGGGGAGGATCGTGTTGACACGAATGCCTTCGCTCATCAGGTCACGAGCGATCGGCAAGGTCATGCCAATAACTCCTGCCTTGGAGGCCGAATAGGCCACCTGACCCATCTGGCCGTCTTCGCCGGCAACCGATGCCGTGTTCACGATTGCGCCGCGTTCACCGTCTTCAGTGGCTGGATCGAGAGTCATCATACCCGCTGCCGACATCGCAATGCAGCGGAACGTGCCGACAAGGTTGATCTGGATCAGCCAGTCAAAGGCCGAAGGAGGGTAGAACTTGATCGAACCATCTTCTTTGGAGCGGCTGGCCGTCTTCATTGCGGCACCTGTTCCGGCACAGTTCACCAGAATCCGTTCCTGTCCGTTTGCAGCCCGTGCCTTTTCGAAACCTGCAGCAACGCTTTCGTCGCTGGTTACGTTCACTTCGCAAAACACACCGCCAATTTCTGCGGCGACGGCTTCACCCTTTTCCTTCTGTAGATCGAAAATGGCGACCTTCACGCCCTTTGCGGCAAGCGCGCGGGCGGTTGCCGCGCCAAGTCCGGAGGCGCCGCCCGTCACGACGGCTGAAATCGAAGAATCAAGTTTCATTGGTTTTCCTTTTGATGGGAGGATTAAAGGCGTTCAATGATTGTGACGTTAGCCTGGCCGCCACCTTCGCACATGGTTTGCAGGCCATATTTGCCGCCGGTGGCATCAAGGACGCCGAGCAAGGTGGCCATCAGTTTCGTCCCCGACGCGCCCAACGGATGGCCCAGCGCAATCGCGCCACCATGCTGGTTGAGGCGAGCATGCGGAGCGCCAAGATATTTCATCCAGGCCAGCGGGACAGGTGCGAAAGCTTCGTTCACTTCATAGGCATCAATGTCCTCGATCTTCAGGCCTGCCTTCTTGAGGGCCTTTTCGGTCGCGAACAGCGGCTCTTCGAGCATGATGATCGGATCGCCAGCCGTCACGGAAATATGATGGATGCGCGCTCTTGGAGTGAGGCCATGGTCCTTGAGGGCCTGTTCCGATACGATCAGCGCGGCCGAAGCGCCATCGCAGATCTGCGAGCTGGTTGCAGCCGTAATCGCGCCACCTTCCTGAAGCAGTTTGACACCAGCAATGCCTTCAAGCGTTGCATCGAAGCGAATGCCTTCATCGACCATATGCTTGGCCATGCCATCGGGGGTTTCGACGTCCACCGCAACGATTTCATTCCTGAAATGCCCGGCTTCCGTTGCTGCCTTGGCTCTCATGTGGCTTTCAAGCGCAAAGGCATCAAGGTCGTCCTTGGTGAAGCCGTGCTTCTTGACGATCATTTCCGCGCCCATGAACTGGCTGAACATGATGCCGGGGTATTTTTCCTCAAGACGAGGCGACTTGTAGTGACCAAGCCCCTCTTTGATGAACAAAGTTGCGACAGATCCCATCGGGACCCGTGTCATGCTTTCAATGCCACTGGCCAGAACAATGTCCTGCGTGCCCGACATGACGGCCTGCGCAGCGAACATCATCGCCTGCTGGGACGATCCGCACTGCCGGTCGATCGTCACGGCAGGAATGCTATCCGGCAACTTGGACGCGAGCACTGCGTTCCGCCCCAGGTCCATGGTCTGCTGGCCGCCTTGCGAGACACAGCCAGTGATCACATCGTCAATCGCGCTGGTGTCGAAACTGTTCCGATCAGCGATCGCATCAAATACCGCGGCTCCCAGATCGACAGGGTGGACTCCGGCCAATTTTCCGCCGCGCTTTCCGCCCGCTGTGCGGACGGCATCAACGATATAGGCTGTTGCCATGCTTCGACTCCTTGTCTTGGACTTAAACGTGAAGATGCCACTTGCGCAAATTGACGTTTACGGCAAGGGAAAGTTTTGATGCCGGAACTTGATTGGAGGGGTAGGCGCAATGAATGTCTCTGAAGCCGTCGCATATCGGCGTTCTGTTCGAGGCTTCCTGGACAAGCCTGTCGATGTCGGGTTGGTGAAGGACATTGTGGAGCGCGCCGCGAGAGCGCCAACAGGCGGCAACCTTCAGCCCTGGCACATTGACCTTGTTCATGGGGAATCGATGACGCGCCTCAAGTCGATCATGGCAGACATGATCGCACGCCGCGAAAGCGAAGAAATGGAGTATGACGTCTACCCTCGCGATCTCTCCGCTCCCTATTCGGATCGGCGGTTTGAAGTAGGAGAAATGTTGTACGGCGCCATAGGCATTGCGCGGGAAGACCGGAAAGGCCGCGCTATCTGGTTCGCACGCAATTTCCAGTTCTTCAATGCGCCGGTTGGACTTTTCCTGACCATTGATCGCCAGATGGGGCCCCCTCAATGGGGCGACTGCGGCATGATGCTTGAAAATATCTGCTTGTTGCTCTGCGAGGCAGGGCTCGATTCCTGCGCACAGGAATGTTGGGCCGTCTATCCCAAGACGATTGGAGCTTTCCTGGGCACGCCAGCCAATCGTATCCTGTGGACCGGGCTCTCCATTGGCTACAAGGATCCCGACGATCCCGCAAACAGTCTGATGCCTACACGCGCACCGTCGGAGCAGTGGCTGACGGTTCACGGCTGAGGTTAATAGTCCTTCGATATCTTAACGGTCGCGCTCTGGCGACCAATTGTCGAAATGCTCGACAAGACCGATAGCCAACGCGTTATCTGGAATTCGGCGCGTGTGGCAGAATAGCCCTGGCCGTCCGTGATGATTTCCACATAGGCCCGGCGGGTTATGTATTTGCCCGCAGCAACCGAGGTCTTTTGGCCAGTCACAGTGTCTCCCGGGAGGATCCGCAAACGGTCAAGCCCAATGGCATTGCGCAGTGCATTGATGGGATTGAGGCCCGTTCCTCCACCTTGCAGTGAAGCTACGGCAGCTGCCAGCTGGAGTGCCTCTGGTGCAGAAAGGTTCGTGATTGACGTTCCGAACAGCAGACGGGACAAAAGTTCATCTTCGGGCAGGGCAGGTGTGCTGGAAAAGGCAATTTCCGGGCGCTGACCTGTTCCGGTGACGTGGATCGACGCGGTCAGGCCCTGGGTATCTCCAGTCGCAACTATATCCAATGTCGGGTCTGCGGGAACTTCCCCCTGGAATCTGATCGTCCCTCTCTGGAGATCAAACTGGCGTCCTGCGAAGTCATAAGACCCTCTCACCAGATCTGCGCGGCCATTGATGGCCGGTTCCGTGACGGGACCGCCAATTTGCAAGGTCGCACGCCACTCGCTCTGTATGCCGAGCCCCATCACGCTCAGGCGGTTTGGTGCCCTTGCCTTGATATCCAGCTTCCATGGGCTTGAGGGAATTCCCTGCGCACGATCCTCTGCCACACCGTTGACTTCCTGGACGTTCAGGCGCGGTATGGCCGCAACGGACGTGGCCCTGCCGAGCCGAAAGGCACTCCGGACAAGGGTTACGTCCCCTGAAATGATACCGCCGCCATGACCATCTGAAACGAAATTGATCGGGCCTGTCACTGTTGCGCCCAGATCATCCCGGGCAAGCACCACCGCATTGTCGGCCTGAAGTGAAAGAGACATTCCAAGTCTTTGGCCGGATGTAAAATCGAAACTGCCGCGACCAGAGAGCGTCCCGTTGCCTGCAGTGCCGGAAAAACTGTCGATCACCAGCTTGGATCCGCTGAACTGACCGCTCGCCTTGACCCCGGTTATGACCATGCCGGTTGCGGCGCTTTCAAGGCGGCCATTGCTGGTGCGAACGGATCCCTTTATGATCGGATTTCCGGTCGTGCCCGTCACATCGGCACCGATTGCGACTGGCCCCGACATGTCGAAGCCTTCGATCCCTGTGAGCCGCCACAATGTATCCCCGGCGCCATTGAACCTGAGCTGGGCAAAGATGCGCCCTTCCTTCAAGCCCGCCATGACACCTGATACTTTTGCGGGATGGATCTGCACCTGTGCTCTGCCGATCATCTGGCCTCCGCTGACGGCAATGGCGCGTGCCGCAGTGTTTCCGGCGCCAAGAATGGCCGTTACGCCAACATCAACGGGACGCGAGGACAGGACGAGACCGGACCGGGTCAGCCCTCTGATGCGAACATCTGCCCGGCCATTCGGAAACTGGCCGGCGACTTGCTGATAGGAAACAGTGCCGCTTGCATTGCCGCCAAGCCCGGATCGGGGAAACAGAATATCGGCAATTGCCAGCGGAACCTGAGACACATTCACATTGAATTCTGTCCTGCCAGCGCCAAACAGACCGGTCACCTGTGCTTGCCCGCCAGCGAACTCAAGTGATGTCCGACGCAGCAGCCAGTTTTCACCTTCGCTTGTCAGGACAGCCGGCCCGATCAAACGTATGGGTTTGCGATCGATTGTCCCTGAACCGCTGACTTCAATGCGATCTGGTTCGAGCCGTGTCTGTGTCTGAAAATCGAAAGATCGCCCCCGCGATCCTGCCAGCGATGCAATGATGGAGCCGCGCTCGCCACGCAACTTGATGCTCGCGGCCAGTCGGGCAAGCGTGGCGCCTTGATAGGAAAGGCCTTGTCCGCTCACGGAGCCATCAACCACTGTGCCATCCGGATCCAGTCGGATCAGGCCGTCAAAAGTTGCGCGCCGGGCAGAAATCGCTTGAGACCCTTCAAAGGTCGCATCACGCAGCCGGACATGCGTTTCGATCTGCTGCACCGTTCCCGCAGGGGAGAAATCGATCGTCCCGGCCGCTGCGCCTCCTAAAACGAGCCGACCGGAAAATCCGCCAGGCAAGGATCGCAGCTCGCCGCTGCCGGTCATTTTTGAAGCAACGAGTGTGGCAATGGCAATCGTCGCAGATTGATGGGGGGGAAGCAGGATCGCTCCATTGCCTGAAAACTCTCCAAGCCGTGATCCGCCCTTTGCTTGCCAGGCATATCCGGCACCGTTGGGATCGAAGTGCAATCTCACGTCATGGAGTCCAAGCGCGGCGTTTGGCCGAACCAGTTCCAAGTCTATTCTGGGACGCTCGATCCGGCCATCGAGCACAAATCTGGCAATCTGTCCGTACTGGGCTTGTCGGCCATTGCCTTCGAAAAAGAAGGTTCCATCGTGACGCCTGTATCCGCCTCCAGAGAGCGAAAGCCCTGGTGACGACAGCTTGAGGCCAACGAACCGAACGATCCCGTCCGGCCCGCGGACTAGGCCCGTGTCGATCGAAGGAAGCCCTCGGGTCAGGCCCGCAAGGAAGCTGTTGTCGAGTCTTCGAACCCAGGCCTGCCCGCGCCCGACGATCTGAGTTCCATGGCCACCCGGGCCAGGAATTGCCTTCAGTTCGCTCTTGACGTCCACGATGCCCAATCCAGGTATCAGATACCGCTGGAGCTGTCCGGCCATGCCTACCTCATACCGGCCGGTGACGAGATCCACGTACAGGTTCAGCTTGCCGGAAAGCTTGTCTGACCTGAATGCGAGTCCGTCGCCTGTCAGCGCTTTTGCGGTAACTCTGAGGGCGCCGGAAACCTCAATGTTGGCCAGAATGCCGCCGGCCACATTTCCGACCCCGGTGATGCGCCTTGCGGTGAGTTTTACTGGAACGAGGACAGGCGACCGGCTGAACCGACCCTGTCCAGATGCGCGCACCATTTCAAAGCCGGTCTTGTCAAAGGCAACGAGCGGCGCGCTGAGCAGATAGTCGAAGCTCGCTGCGCCGATGGGGCCATCGAGGCGGGCCTTGAGCGCAATGTTCCGGCCAGACATGTTGGGAAACAAGGCTCTTGGCTGGAGGAGGTGCGCGTCGATGTTCATAGGGCTGAACCGGTTTGCCGCCAGGTCAGCCACACCTGAGATCTCGGTCGTAAGCGCGCTGGACGAGAGTCTCACTCCACCCTTGAGCTTCCGGTCGGCGAGCGTTCCGTTTCCGGAAATATGTAGCCGGGGCGACGACAGGCGCTGGAGCTTGCCGCGTGTGATCGATGCAAGCTTCAGCGTGCCATCGAGATCGAAGCGCCCCATTCTGTTTGTCAGCTGGAGTTCGGCAACATTGGCTCCTGCGACCATGCCCTGCAGTTTGCCATGCCAACGTGCCCAGAGTCCCTCCCCGCTGATATTGAGTGCAAATGGCTTTGCCGTGCCGATGACCTGGCCGAACACACCGCCCTCAGGCGCATTGAGGCGCGCTTCGAGATCGAAGCGATTGCCGTCCGGTTCTGCGTCAAGCAGAACGAGGAGCCGGTCTCCAGCCGCAGTGTCTGCCCGAACCCGAACCAGGGCTCTTCCTCGCCGAATATCGGCTTGCGCCAACACATGTCCAACCCGTCTCGAACGTCCAGTGACGGCTGGTTCGAGGACGAGCCGATCAACCGCAAGGCGACCGATGCGAATGTCAAAACCCGGAAGGATTGATGCCCTAACGCGCGTGGGCCGCAGCTTCGGCAGCTTGTGCAGCGTTGCCGATGGAATCTTGAGAGTGGTTATGTCCAGCCTGTTGGCGAGCCAACCGGCCGGGGTCCATTGCAGGCCGGCATCGGAAACATGAAGGAACATTCCTTCAGGATCGTAGAGCCGAACATCTTTCAAGCGCGCATTGGAATAGATCGAGCCTTCGATACGGCCAATGCGGATCTTGAGCCCAGATGCAGGTGACAAAGCGGCGATCCGGTCAGCAAGAATCCGGTGACCGATGCTCGTATCGGCAATCCAGAGCAAAAAGGCGCAGAGAAGCACGGCGCCCCCCACGGCAACTCCGATCCAGCGGAGGGTACGCATCAGAAGGCCTGCCCCAATGAAACGGCAACCGTAATGCGGGAGTCCCCGGCCTGCCGGTTGATTGGTGTCCCTACGTCGATGCGAATGGGGCCAAAGCTTGAGTAGTAGCGAACCCCAAGGCCTGTGCCGAGCCGAAAGCGGGAAAACTTGGGCGTTGGCGAGGTATAGACGTTTCCACCATCGAGGAATGGCACAATGCCGAAGCTGCCGAGCCGTACGCGCGCCTCAAGGGCAAATTCCGTCAGGCTCCGTCCGCCGATTGGCGTATTTGCTGCGTCACGGGGGCCGATCAACTGATACCCGTAGCCGCGCACTGAGCCGCCGCCCCCGGAATAGAACCGACGCGAGGGCGCGATGGACTGTGTACCGGCACCCAGGATCGAACCGAGGCGGACCCGGCCTGCAAGGACGACTCGGTCTCCAGCCGGCACGTAATAGCTGCCATCCAGCTGGGTGCGGACATAGGTGAAGGTGCCAGACTGCCGGGAAATTTCAGGAGAGACCCTGAATCCGAGCCGGAATCCGCTTGCTGGATCGAGAAGGTCGTTCGAACCGTCATAGGTCAATGCCCCGGGGAACGCCGCGATAAAGAATGTTTGTCGAGGCGCATTGGCAATCTTGGTGGCATCGCGTTCCCGGGATGCCAGCAGTTCGGTCCCAACGCTCCACGTCCATTTTTTCTGCCAGATGATATTCGTTTGCCGCTCGAATCCCAATCCCACGCCGAATGTCTGGGCCTCAAATGCCCTGCGATTGACCTTGTTGGCGGACATGCTTGCATTGAGTATCTGGTCCCGCCCACGGAAGTTTGATTGGCGCAGGATCGCTCCGACAAACTGTTCACGTGTTCCGGCCACACCCCGAAACGTGACTGCGCCCTCCGGCTTGATCAGGTTTCGATGGGTCCAGCTCACTTCAGCCCGGATCCCTTCACCGGTGCTGTAGCCGGCTTCTGCGGCGATTGTCCGCATCTTTGCCGGCTCAAGCATGACGGCTATATCAGCCAGTGCGGGATCGGCAGCGGGGACAGGCGTGACGCGCGCCTGCGAAACCAGCCCTGTTGCCACCAGCGCGCGCCGCAGATCATCGAGTTTCGACTGGTCAAAGTCATCGCCGCTCCGAAACCGGGCAATCCGGGAGACATGCTTGGCATCGAACGGCAGCTTTGAGCCTGAAAGGATGAATTTTCCGAACTGCCGCTTCCCCCCGGCATCGACTTGCATGTTCAATGTCGCAGTTCGCGTATCATGATCGACGACAAGCTGTGGCTCTCCAACCTTTGCAAACGGGAAGCCTTTCAGTCCCATTGCGCTGGAGAGGTCATTTTCCGCCTTTACCACGGCATCCGCATTGACAGGGTCCTGCGGATCCACGGCGAAGATGTCCCGCAGCGCAGCGCTCTGGGTGCCGGTATTATCGAGCCCTGTAACCTGGACTTGAGAGAATCTGTAAACGGGGCCGGGTTCCGCTCTGAGTGTGACGACAAGCTGCCGGGGGTCGCCTGCGTCCACCATGGCCTCCACCGCGGCATCATAATAGCCCTCGGCTCTCAGGACTTCAGCCAGCAAGTCAGCATCTTCACGCGCGCGCCTGTCTATCTGGGCGACATTGGCTGGCTTTCCTTCGCCTGCCTTAAGGGTGGAAAGGCTGTTGAACCGTTCGATGATGGCCGTCCTGCCGGGTGCATCAAGCCCCTCGATGGTTGTTCGGTAACGACGCTCGCCGGCGATTTCGGTTGTTCCTCCTGCAGATTCAACGACCTCGACCGTTGCATTGGGCGGATCGGAGGCAGATGCCTGCATGTCAGGCCAATCGACTCCGATGTCCGGCATTTCAGCCAAAGGCGATTCCGGGGCCAGTTCCGGACTCGTGGTGCTATCCGCTTGCGCAAGGGCGGGGTCCGCCTGGGCCGCAGCTGTCAGCAACATGAGGGCCATCAACGGCGGGCGGCAGAGCGAACAGGCCAACATGCCGGTGTGTCTAGCGGTTGGTCATTGGGCCCGCCAGTGAGGATTTAGTGAACCGTTCCGTTTACACCTTCGGAGTGCAGCGCAATGATCAGGCGCTCGACCTGTCGCCAATGACAGAACAGGATCGCATTGCCACGGTCCCTGCTTCGCTCTGCTCGCAACGCGGCTTCAGTTTCGGCGAAGCTGCCAAATGTCGCCATCAGGTCCGTGGCATCATCCAGCGTCTTTCGATCTGCAATAAGAGGCGACATGCGAGCTCCGTGACGGGAGCCATGCGATCTAGGAGGCAATCGCTAACATCCGGCGAGAACCATTGGTAAAGCATTGGTTGACCAAGATTTCAGCTGATCTTGCGTCCTGCCCAGACCACGCGGCCAATGATGGTAACCTCACCGGCGTCAACATCAGGCCATCCGGGATATGCCGGGTTGTCGCTCAGGACAGACAATCGGTGGGCAGGGCGCATCGAAAGGCGTTTGACCATGAGTGCATCGTCCATGCGGATCACGTAGATTCCGTCGCGCAGCCGGTTTGCAGCATCACCTCGGTCGACCAGGATATCATCGCCATCCCCCAGGGTTGGCGCCATCGAATCACCTGCCACCTGAATGATTGACAGCGCTTCGGGGCTGGATGCGAGCTTGCGCAGCCATTTTCGTTCAAACCCGATCTGGCCCGAACGGTGTTCAAGCCCGGCATGAGCCCCCGCACCTGCGGAAGCGCCGAGCTCCAGCCTCGGCACCAGAACGGTGGATGGAGCCGATGGAGGTGGAGGTCCTCCCAGCGACAATTCATCCACACCGAAATAGGTCGCGAGGGTGCGACGATCCTCCTCCTTCAGTCGCTTCGGCACGCCGCGCCGAAGATACTGCTGGAAATATGCTGCATTGCGACCGAGAAGGCGAGAGATCGACAGGCAGTCGTCCCCACGGTCCTCCATCAGTTTCTGCAGATGAGTCCTGACATCATCCATCTCCAATTTTCCTACGTTAGGAATTTTCCTTGCACAATAGGAGAATCCCTTTCAGATAGGAATTATCCTATCGAGCGTGATTCGAAGGTTCAAAGTGGAGGTGTGGATGAGTGTTCTGGGCAGGATCGAGAGGCATTTGCGAACGACGGGGACAAAGCCGACGCGCTTTGGCCGTGAAGCGGCCAATGATCCACGACTTGTTTTCGATTTGCGTGAAGGACGGATCATGGGGCCGTGTCTTTCAGCCCGGATCGAGGCGTTCCTGGAGTCGGCCCAATGAACCGGGATGTCCACAATGTGCTGCGCACAGCAATTTCCGGCAAATTTCATCCCGCTATCGCTCAGGTGAGATCGTCCAGTGTGCAGCGCTGGTCGAGCGCGACCTTCGTCGGGGCCCGTCATTGCTATAATCTTTGCATTGCGGGTGACGGAGCGGAACATCTTGTCGATGAGGCGATCGCATCCATGCTGTCGGAGGACTTCAAGATTGATGGTCACATTGTAGCAGACATTGCGGTTGCTGGCCGAAGGTCACATGGACCAAATCTTGTTCAGATCGAACTCGAAGCACTGACAGTCGAAGCGAGTTAGTGGCGGGTTTCCGAACTGCCCACAGCCTCATTTCGCGTTTGTGATGTCTTCTCAGCCTTGTGTTTGCGTGGTTCGATGGATTGGTTGGCCACCGCATCCGAGGCCAAGTGGCCCACCTCGTTGTCACTCAGGCCTTTGTCCTTGCGCGTCGCGCGCAAGCTTCGCGTCGTCGGTTCAACACTGGGCTGCAATGAGGGGGCGCCAGGGGCAATCCCATCGCAAACAGATTTGCCAGCGGGCTTGGCCGGTGAAACGCGGGCGGGATCGGCATTGTCTGCAACAGATCCTCGCAGCAGCGATTCAAAATCCATTGCAGCGACAGGCGCTTCGAAACTCGCTTCGATCCGGTGGCCTTTTGTCTTTTGAGGTCGCGGCGAAAGCATGGCGCCGATCAGCGCGAAAATGGGCCAGAGGAGGCCAGCCACCAGCCACAAGGCTGCAAGGGCTGCCAAAACCTTCACTGGCTTGTCAAATGGCGGAATCAGGGACGGAAAGAACGTAGAAATGCCTGATTCGATGACGAGCCGGTCGAACATCCAATCTGGTGTGGCCATAACGAGAATGGCCGCCGCTGTGCCAAAAAGCAGGGACAGGGCGGGTGCAAACGGCACCTTTTCAAGCAACCTGAAACCGAGCGGCATTGTAAACCCTTCAGACCGGAAGTCCGGCCTCTTTGGCATAACCAACCTTAACACAGCTTCAACTGTCAGGTGGTTTTTTTGATGTCCCAAATCGAGACGGTCAGCGGCGGCATGGACAGGCGCAAAAACGGGGGGTAGCCAGAACATATGAACGAACAATTCCCCGCAGATGCGTCTGTTTCCATGCTCTGGTCTAGCGCCGTGATCTGGGTTTCCGAACATACGCGCCTGATCTTCGCTGCCATGGCCGTTGGCATGGTCATCGTGGTCGCTCTGTATGGCCTGCGAATGATTGGCAAACGGCTCAGTCGCGAGAGCAATCCCTGGCGCAGTGTCATCGGTCGCGCCTTGGCGTCCATGAAGCTGTGGTTCATGGTCCCGTTGGCGGCAGAGCTCGTGGCCACATTTGCTCACGCGCCGGACGATGTTGCGAGCATCGTCAGTTTTGTGTTCGTGATCACGGCCACATTTCAGGGTGCACTTTTCCTGCGCGAACTCGTGCTTGGAACCGTTGAAGTGCGGGCTGCAGGCAAGGATCCGCACTCCGGGCTTGCCAATGCGCTGGGCCTGGTTCGCCTGTTCGTCAATGTTGTGCTCTTTGTCCTTGCGGCATTGCTGATCCTCGCCAACCTGGGTGTGAACGTCATTGGACTGGTTGCTGGGCTTGGGATTGGCGGCATTGCCATTGGCCTGGCGGCTCAAGGCATTTTCCGCGATTTGTTCGCCGCACTCTCTATTCTGTTTGATGGACCATTCCGGGTCGGTGAATCCATAAGGTTCGGGGATGCGACCGGCCGGGTCGAAGCAATTGGTCTCAAGACAACGCGCATCCGGTCCGTCGATGGTGACCAGATCATCATGTCCAATGACAAGCTGCTCGACATGCAGATCCGGAACCTGACCGGAATAGCAGAGCGATTGGTCGTGCTGAACCTTCCGCTCCATTACGGCAATGATGTCGAGGCCATGGCCGCACTTCCCGCAAAGCTGAAGGATGTGGTGCAGGGTGTGAAGGACTGCCGCTTCGATCATGCCGTGCTGACTGATTTTGGGGCAAATGCAATCACCCTGGAACTCATGTTTCACGTCACAAGAGGCGCAGCGGAAGCGCGCAACGACGCGCGCCATGCTGTTATGCTGGCGGCCATGCGCTGCCTTAAAGAGGCGGGCGTCGTGTTCTACGCTCCGGAATCAGAACAGCTCTAAAGATCGACCTCATCGAGTGAAAGCAGCGACGCATTGCCGCCGGCGCTTGTGGTGTCTGTGCTGGTCACGCGCTCGGCACAGAAACGGTGGAGATAGTTGGGGCCGCCTGCCTTCGGCCCGGTGCCTGACAGGCCCTCACCTCCAAACGGCTGGCTGCCGACGATTGCGCCGATCATGGAACGATTGACGTAGAGATTGCCGACGCGAGCGAGAGCTTCAACCGTTTCCGCGTTTCGCGCGATTCGGCTGTGAAGGCCCATTGTCAGGCCAAAGCCTTTTGCATTGACTGCGGCCACCGTCTCTTCAAGCGTTCCGGCCGCCCACGTCGCGACGTGGAGGATCGGCCCGAACCACTCCTGCTCCAGCTCATCGAGTGATGACAGGCGAATGGTAGTTGGCGGAACAAAATTGCCGGTCGCTGGGGCCGGTATTGTGTGGATCCATCTAGACGTACAGCGTTCACGATACTCCATGAGGCGCGTCCAGGCATCAGTGTCGATGACGGGTCCAACATCTGTCACCGGGTCCGAAGGGTCGCCGACAACCAGTGCGTCCATGGCACCAGCGAGCATCGCAAGAGTGGATTCAGCAATATCGTCCTGCAAAAGGAGCAGGCGCAAGGCCGAGCAACGTTGGCCTGCTGACCGAAATGCAGACGTGACCACATCCTGCACCACCTGCTCGGACAATGCTGTCGAATCGACGATCATGGCGTTGATCCCCCCCGTTTCGGCAATGAGTGGGACAAGCGGGCGAGTGTCGTCTTCCAGCAGCATTCTCGCAATCCGCCGAGCTGTGGCAGTCGAACCTGTGAAGGCCACGCCTGCAATGCGTGGGTCTGAAATCAGTGCCGCGCCAGTGTCTGCGCCGCCCGCAAGGAGCACCAGCGCATTGGCAGGAATACCCGCCTTGTGTGCCAGTCCAACGGCAATGGCAGCAATCTGCGGCGTTTGGGGGGCAGGCTTCGCCACCACCGTGTTGCCCGTGACCAGTGCCGCGACAACCTGCCCCAGGAAGATTGACAGCGGGAAGTTCCAGGGTGCAATGCAAGCCCAGACGCCTCGTCCTTCATAACGCAGAACATTGCGTTCGCCGGTTGGTCCGGGCAGGGCGGCCGGGGCAAGTCCTGAGCGCGCCTGCTGGGCGTAGTATCTGCAGAAGTCGACGGCCTCGCGGACTTCGCCCAAGGCATCGGGGATTGTCTTGCGGGCTTCGCGGACCGCAATAGCCATGAGTTCGATCCGATTGTCCTCAAGCAGATCGGCCAACTGCTCAAGACACGCCGCACGCGTGTCAAGC
>CAYSCC010000008.1:0-15229 GCA_964429375.1 uncultured Chakrabartia sp. | reverse complement strand
TGACCGTCAAGAAGCACATTCGGGCGCAGGAAATTGCTCAGGAAAACCGGCTGCCCTGCATCTATCTTGTCGACAGCGGGGGCGCCAACCTGCCGAACCAGGCCGAAGTCTTTCCGGATCGTGACCACTTTGGCCGTTTTTTCTTCAACCAGGCGAATATGTCGGCGCTTGGTATCCCGCAGATCGCCTGCGTGATGGGGAGCTGCACCGCCGGCGGCGCCTATGTCCCTGCCATGTCAGATGAAAGTGTGATTGTCCGCAACCAGGGGACAATCTTCCTAGCAGGACCGCCTTTGGTGCAGGCGGCAACGGGCGAAGTGATTTCAGCCGAAGACCTTGGTGGTGGGGACCTGCATGCGCGCAAATCCGGTGTGGTCGATCATCTGGCCGAGAACGACGATCACGCGTTGACGATCGTCAGGGACATTCTTGCGACAATCCCGCCGTCGGCTTCGGCCAACGTGGAAACCCGCGATCCGTGTCCGCCGAAATATGATCCCGAGGAATTGTATGGCATCATCCCGGATGATGTCCGTGCGCCCTATGATGTGCGCGAAGTGATCGCCCGGATCGTCGACGCGAGCGAGTTTCACGAGTTCAAGGCACATTACGGGACGACGCTCGTGTGTGGGTTCGCCCATGTCTGGGGGATGCCAGTGGCGATACTGGCCAATAATGGCGTGCTGTTCAGTGAGAGCGCCGTCAAGGGCGCGCATTTCATTGAACTTGCCTGCCAGCGGCGCATTCCGCTTCTTTTCCTCCAGAATATCTCCGGCTTCATGGTTGGAGGAAAATACGAAGCGGAAGGCATTGCAAAACATGGCGCTAAGCTTGTCACGGCAGTTGCCACGGCACAGGTGCCCAAAGTCACGGTCCTGATCGGCGGCAGTTTTGGCGCAGGCAATTATGGCATGTGCGGCAGGGCCTATTCTCCGCGCTTCCTCTTTACCTGGCCCAATGCCCGCATCAGCGTGATGGGCGGCGAACAGGCGGCGTCTGTTCTGGCCACTGTGCATCGAGATGCAGCGAAATGGACACCGGAGGAGGCCGAGGCATTCAAGGCCCCGGTCCGCCAGAAGTATGAGGATGAAGGCAATCCCTATTTTGCAACGGCCAGACTTTGGGATGACGGTGTGATTGATCCGGCGCAAACACGCGACGTGCTCGGGCTGGCTTTTGCAGCGGCGCTGAATGCGCCCATACCCGAACGGGCAGCGTTCGGCGTTTTCAGGATGTAGTCCAATGATCAAGTCGCTCCTCATTGCCAATCGAGGCGAAATCGCCTGTCGTATCATCCGGACCGCACGCAGGCTCGGTATTCGGACCATTTCAGTCTATTCGGATGCTGATGCCGGGGCACTTCATGTCCGCCTGGCGGATGAAGCGGTTCATATCGGGCCATCGCCGGTTCGGGAAAGCTACCTCGTCGGTTCAAAGATTATTGCGGCGGCACGGGAGACCAAGGCAGAGGCTATTCATCCCGGATATGGCTTCCTCTCTGAAAACGCCGAATTTGCTCAAGACGTGATCGATGCCGGGCTGGTGTGGGTCGGCCCGGATCCGTCGAGCATCACGGCAATGGGCCTCAAGGATGCGGCCAAGACCCTGATGCAGAATGCAGGCGTGCCGACGACACCAGGCTATCTTGGGAGCGATCAAAGCCCTGAAAGGTTGAAGGCCGAAGCGGATGCGATCGGCTATCCCGTGCTGATCAAGGCCGTCGCAGGCGGTGGCGGCAAGGGCATGCGCAAGGTTGAGGACCCGGCCGAATTCATGGACGCGCTCACCTCCTGCCAGCGTGAAGCTGTTTCGAGCTTCGGCAATGGGCATGTCCTTTTGGAAAAGTGGATCAGCAACCCCCGTCATATCGAGGTGCAGGTCTTCGGTGACAGGCACGGCAATGTCGTACACCTGTTCGAGAGGGATTGTTCCCTGCAAAGGCGCCATCAGAAGGTGGTGGAAGAAGCTCCTGCTCCTGGAATGGAGTCGCAGACCCGTGACGCCATCTGTGCAGCGGCGGTGCGCGCGGCCAAGGCGGTCAATTATGTTGGGGCAGGAACGATCGAGTTTATTGCCGATGGATCAGAGGGGCTCAGGGCTGATCGGATCTGGTTCATGGAAATGAACACGCGCTTGCAGGTCGAACATCCTGTGACGGAAGAGATTACCGGTCAGGATCTCGTCGAATGGCAATTGCGGGTGGCGTCCGGAGAACCGCTGCCGCGAACGCAGGATGAACTTGCAATTCGGGGATGGGCCATGGAAGCGCGTCTCTATGCGGAAGATCCGCTCAAGGGTTTCCTTCCGTCCATCGGATCGCTTGATCGGTTCAGTCTTGGTGCGGCCTATCGTATCGACACCGGTGTCGAAGAAGGCGCGGACGTTTCACCTTATTATGACCCGATGATTGCCAAAGTCATTGCGTGGGGGGAGAACAGAGACGCCGCACGCCAATCACTGGTTGAATCTCTTGGTAGTACGGTGATCTGGCCGCTCAAGACCAACGCCGGATTTCTCGTCAAAGCCCTGACCCATGGCGATTTTGCGGAGGGACGGATCGATACGGGGCTCATTGCGCGCGAAGGTGAAGCGCTGATGCCGCCGGAGAGGCCGTCGGACGCTGCGCTTGCAAAAGCCGCGACTGCGTTGATCCCGCCAGGAAAGCTCGGCGGATTTCGCCTGAACGCACCACCACGTACGGACGAATTCTTTCTGCTGGATGGCCAGACCGTGACCGTGAGCCGAAAGGGCTGCCCGGAAGGCAATGGGCAACCAGGCAAGGGATCTGTCCTGATCGCCGAGAACGGCCAGGTCTGGGAGCTTTCGCACTGGCGCGTGTCAGGCGGGAGCGCGCATGGTGTCGCGGATGGCGCGATCGAGTCCCCCATGCCGGGTCGCATCATCGCAGTGGCCGTCATGGCGGGTGAGGCGGTGACCAAGGGGCAAAAACTCCTCACCCTCGAAGCCATGAAGATGGAGCATACACTGACGGCGCCGTTTGACGGGATCGTTGCAGAACTGAACGCAACCGAAGGTGCGCAGGTGAGAGAGGGGACCTTGCTGGTGCAGATTGTCGATGCGGCCGACGCCTAGGCGATGGGCCTCTTCTTTTGTGATTGTCCTATGCTTACCATCCGCCGCCGAGCGATGCCGCAAGCCTGACCGTTTCGGATAGTTGGCGATACTGTGCGATGAGTGCCGCGAGTTGCATGTCGGACCGCCTAATCTGATGAAGCAAGAATTTGGCCAAGTGACGGCGAAGCTGCGCCTGCGGTTGCCGTGAGGCTGAACGCCGGGAACCAGCTTCGCTTTGCCGCCAGCAGGCGAACAGCCTCAATGATTGCTTGAACGGAGTGTTGGCGCCCAATTGCGGGTGACTGACTTTGCATGCCATGGCTCTTGGTCTGCGTCGTTCTGTTTCAACCATGGCGCATGTTTTTGCGGCACTGTTCTGTCCTTCGGTGTCATATTCCACTTTCCATATTCCTGCGCGCCGCTAGTCTGGCAGGCTCAAGGCTCTGAACGGGTCAAGTGGACGAGAGGTTGTGATGAATACTGGCACGTCGGTAAGCCGCGCTGCGGCAATTGGGCTGATTACGCTGCTATTTTTGGGCAATGCGCTCAATTATGTAGACCGGCAGGTGCTTGCCCTCCTCAAGCCCACGTTGGAAGTGGAATTTGGCTGGACTGACCAGGATTATGCCCATCTGGGGTCGTCCTTCCAGTTTGCGGCCGCCGGTGCCCTGCTGGCCGTTGGCTGGTTTGTGGACAGGCTCGGCGTGCGTCTGGCCTATGCCATAGCGGTGACCGTCTGGAGCCTGGCCGGGGCAGCGCATGCGCTGGCCACTACAGTTCAGCAATTTGTCACGGCGCGCATGGTTCTGGCCATTGGAGAGACTGTCAGCACCCCCGCAGGCTTGAAAGCCGCCGCCATCTACCTCCCTGCGGAACGCCGGAACCTGGCCATTGGGGTCGTCAACACCGCCAGCAATATCGGCGCAATCATCACTCCGTTGCTGATCCCGCCGTTTGCCATTGCCTTTGGCTGGAAGGCTGCCTTTCTCGTAACTGGGGCATTGGGATTTGTGTGGCTGGTCGGTTGGTGGTTTGGAACCCGAACCCTGACGCCGGTCGGCTCGGTCGCTGAACGCGCGCCTGTCAACTGGGGCGAACTGCTTTCTGATCGCCGGACCTGGGTCGTCGTTGGGGCAAAATTCATGACCGATTGTGTCTGGTGGTTTGTCCTGTTCTGGATGCCAGACTTTTTTGCGCGCGATTTCGGCTTGAAGCAGGCCCAACTGGGTTGGCCGATTGCAATCATTTTCAGCTTAGCGGCCCTCGGCGCCGTTACATCCGGGGGCCTTTATCCCTGGCTTCAGTCGCGCGGATGGTCAGTCAACACTGCACGCAAGGGATCCATGCTGTTCTATGCGATGGTTGTATTCGCTATGCCCGCAGCGCTTTTGGCGAGCAACCATTGGGTCGCAGCCATCTTGATTGGCCTTGGCCTGTTTGCGCATCAGGGGTTTTCGACGAACATTTTCGGCATGACAGCCGATATTGTGCCCGCAATGCGGATTGCCAGCGTCATCGCACTGGGTGCGGTTGCTGGCAATTTGGCGGGCATTGGGATCATAGAGCTCACGGGCTGGTCGCTGTCTTCCGGCATCGGATACTGGCCAATGTTTGCCATCTGTGCAGTGGCCTATATGGCCGCGCTGGCGTGGATCCACATCCTCCTTCCAGTCATCCGGGTTGCAAACGCCTGACGAGCGAGTCGGGCAAACACGAGAAAGGCGCCGCACCAAAGGTGCAGCGCCTCACTAGCTTTGGGTTCTTGCCTGAACCGGCAAGCCCGGATCAGAAGTTGACTCGGAAGGTCGCCCCGAAATAGCGATCCGCTTCGCGCGGGATCAGATAACGGAAACTGCCGCCAGGTCCCCCATTGGTAATGGCTGCGGCAAAGCTCGTGTCGAACAGGTTCTTGACCTGAAGCGTGAGCTTATACCGTTCATCCGGGTCAAGCAGGGCCACCGAAAGATCAACCAGCCCATACCCATCGATCGTGCCTGCCGCGCGATTGGCGGCACTGGCATCGAATAGGGACAGCTGCTTCGACTGGTAGGATGTCTGCAGTCCGAAGATCACGTCGATCGGGCCGCCAGTCCGCCAGCGATAATCGGCCGCAAGCGATCCCTTGAACTTTGGCGCATAGGCAAGGGGCGTGCCTGACGGAATGACCGCTGCCGGATTTCCGCCCACGGGAACCTTGAACCGGTCTACCTGGGCGTCAGTATAGGCAATGCCGCCGGAAATGTTGAAGTCGCGGATCGGGCGATACAGGAAATCGGCTTCGAAGCCGCGGGTCGAGACGGTTCCGGCATTGGTAAAGCGCGTTACAACAACACCTGCAACGATATCCGGATTGTTCGCCTGGAAGTTCCTGTACTTGGCATAATAACCGGCAAGGTTGAGGACGAGGCGGCCACCAAGAAGCGTATTCTTCAAGCCGGCTTCAAAGCTGTTGGCCGTTTCTGCCTCGATCACATTGGTGCCGGTCGCGGTCAGATTGAAGAAGACGTTGAAAGCCGGTCCCTTGTATCCGCGCGCATAGGTCCCATAGAGCATCGAATTTTCGCTCAGATCGACCTGAAGCCCGGCCTTTCCGGACAGGTTGTTCTTGGACGTGTCTGTCGCAAACGGCCCAAAGCTCGGTTGGATTCCGGGCCCGGTAAGCGTTGTGGTCCGGCTGTGGAACACATCGAGACTGTCATGTGTGTAGCGCAGGCCAGCGATACCGCGGAAACCATCCGTGAAGTTGATGGTGGACTGGCCGAACAACGCGAAGTTCTTGAACACAGAGCCGAAATTTGCGGTCCCGGACGGGAATGTTGATGCTGGGGCGCCCACCGCCGTGCAGGGAATGAGGGTAGTTGGCGTCGGCGTTGTATTGCAGACAATATCGTTGCGCGTGAACGTCCGCTCCGTTTCAGCACGGGAATAGAACGCACCGACGACATAGTCGATGAATTGCTTTCCAGGCGAGGTCAGACGGACTTCCTGCGTAAAGGTGTTGCCGCTCTGCGGTCCGACGTCGTGAAGCTGGTTAAGCCCGACAAAGGCCTGACCCACAAAGTCCCCGTCGCGGATTTCGGTGTTCTTGTAATTGCGGTAAGCGGTGATCGAGGTGAGGACATGATCACCAACTTCCAGATCGGCTTGCAGGGAGACGCCCGTTGAGCGCTCATTTGTCCGTGTTACGAGATTCTGTCGGATCGTGCGGGTTTTGTCGCCTTTGAACTGGATACCCGCAAGCGCAAGCGCGCCGAGGCCCGTGGGCTGGGTCCCGATGACTTCTGCACAGCAATTGTCCCTCGACTTGCGGTAATCACCGATCAGCGTCAGCGTCAGCGTGTCAGTGGGTACGGCCTTGATCGTGGCGCGCGCACCATAGTGTTTGTAGCCATTGACCTTCTTGCCAATCGCCAGATTGGTGATGTTGCCGTTGTATTCACCATAGAAACCGGTGATGCGGCTTGCGACCTTTTCACCCATGGGCAGGTTCAGGACCACGCGACCCCGATATTCGCTCTTTGAGAAGAAACTGGCCTCGACTGATCCTTCGAATTTGTCTGTCGGCGCACGCGAGACAATATTCACAACGCCCGCGCTGGCATTCTTGCCGAACAGAGTCCCTTGCGGCCCGCGAAGGACTTCGATGCGTTCGATGTCGACCAGGTCGCCGAACGCTTCACCAGCCCGGCTGTACACGACGCCATCCAGCACAGTGGATACGGACGGTTCACCTGCAATCGAGAAGGTAGACGTGCCCACGCCACGCAGGAAGAGCGACTGGTTGATCGTTGTCCCCGACTTGCGGAAATTCAGTGTCGGAACAAGATACTGGGCGTTTTCAATATTCGCACCGCCCTGAGCCTCAAGCACATTGCCGGAGACGACCGACACGGCAACAGGCACGTCCTGCAGGCGTTCGGAACGCTTCTGTGCTGTTACGACAATTTCGCCTGGGGCTTCGGAATCGTCCGCGGCAGGCGCGTCCTGCGCAAAGCCAGGCGTTGCCGTCAAGGCAAACGCGGCGACGGAGGCGAACAAAGTGAATTTCATCGAGAGTCTCCCGTTCCTTGCTATGCGAAGTGTTACCAGCCTCGCCGTTTGCATGCGCAGCTCGTGTCAAGGATATTGAAGCCTTGCCTGCCGCTTGTGGCGCTTGAAATGCTTCGGTCTGCCCGATATGTCAAGCGGTGTCATACGGTCTTGAGTGAGAATCGGTCCTGACTGTGATATGTTTGCCAATGGGGAGGCTCAAAGGCCGTGAAAATCGGTATTGAAGCATGTGATGACGGGTTCGACCTGCTTTTTGCTGGACGAATTTTGCTGTCACATCGCGAATCCTGTCCTGCGGTGGCCATGGCGAAAGGGAAGGCGGATGTGCACATGTTGCGTGGCAATTTCCGCATTGCCGATGCGCCGAGCGGTCAAATTTCCCCAGGAGGCTGGAGCCGCGACGGCGATACCATCACGTTTCATGATGCGGATGGACTAGCGGCCCGACTTTCGCTTCACGAGCATTCACTTTCGATCAAATTGCTTAGGGAAGGGTATGACCGGATCTACGTCCGATTTCATGCCGAACACGATGAGGTCGTCTGGGGCGGCGGGGAGCAGATGAGCTACCTTGCTCTCAACGGGCGGGCTTTTCCAATGTGGACGAGCGAACCGGGAGTTGGACGGGACAAGACGACTGAACTGACGCGCCTGATGGACGAGGCCGGCATGGCCGGCGGCGACTATTGGACGACAAACTATCCGCAGCCGACATTTCTGACATCCCGTTGGATCGCGGTTCATTGTGATACCGAAGCCTACTCCGTGATCGATTGCACGAACCCTGATCATCATCTGGTCGAAGCCTGGGCAAAGACAGTGCGCCTTGAAATCTTTGCAGCTGAGGGGCCTCAAGATCTTGTATCCCAATTGTCCCTTCGATTTGGGCAGCAGCCACCCTTGCCCGATTGGGCGATCGGTGGGGCAATTGTTGGCCTGAAGGATGGTGCCAGAAGCTTTGAGCGACTGGAGTCGTTCATCGACGCCGGGGCCAGTGTGTCTGGCCTTTGGTGCGAGGATTGGGCCGGTATCCGCGAAACGAGCTTTGGGCGCAGGCTTTTCTGGGACTGGCGGCGAGATCGCCAGAGATATCCCGATCTGCCTGAACGGATTGCCTCGCTCAAAAAGTCCGGCATTCGTTTTCTGGCCTATGCCAATCCCTATCTTGCGGTGGATGGCATTCTTTTTGACGAGGCAAGGCTGGAAGGGCACTTCTGTCTCCGTCAGGATAGTGATGAACCCTATCTCGTCGATTTTGGCGAATTTGACTGCGGTGTCCTGGATTTCACGCGTGAATCAACCCGTGCATGGTTCGCTGAAAAAGTGCTTGGCCGCGAGATGCTGGATATTGGCATCGATGGCTGGATGGCGGACTTTGGCGAATATCTGCCTGTCGATGTCCGGCTTGCGGACGGGTCCGATCCTATGGAAGCGCACAATCGCTGGCCTGTTCTCTGGGCAGAGGTCAATGCACGGGCGTTGGAAAGTCGCGGAAAATCAGGCGACGCCCTGTTCTTCATGCGTGCGGGTTTTTCCGGTGTTCAAGCTCATTGTCCGCTGCTGTGGGCCGGCGATCAGTCCGTCGATTTCTCTCGGCATGACGGCATAGGGACAGTCATCACGGCTGCATTGTCTGCCGGACTTGTGGGGAATGCCTATAGCCATTCGGATTGCGGTGGGTACACATCGCTGCATGGCAACGTCCGGACTGTTGAACTGATGAAGCGCTGGTGCGAGCTGGCGGCGTTCGCACCTGTCATGCGCAGCCACGAAGGCAATCGCCCGGATGACAATCTTCAGTATGACTCAAGCGAGGATCTGCTTGCCTGCTTTGCGCGCTGGAGCAGGGTCCATGCGTATCTTAAGCCTTATGTTCGCTCTCTGTGCGATGAAGCATCGGCCACGGGTCTGCCCCTGCAACGGCCCCTGTTTATGCATCATCCCGAAGATCCAGAGCTGTTTTCCATCCAGGATCAGTATCTCTATGGCGCTGATCTTCTTGTGGCTCCGGTCATAGAGGAAGGGGTTGACACCCGCATGGTTCGGCTGCCCGGGGCGTCGCCATGGCGTCATTGCTGGTCAGGGGAGGAGTTTCTGCCCGGGCAGCACAGAATTCAGGCGCCATTGGGGTGCCCGCCCGTATTCTACCGCCCGGACAGCGCGTTCGCGCCACTGTTTCAAGGTCTTGCAGGAGCACTGAGCCGATGAGCGAGCGTGCAAACATCAGGGATGTCGCGGCACTTGCCGGTGTCGCTGTAAAGACGGTCAGCAGGGTTCTGAACGGCCATGCCTATGTCAGCAATGACACCCGTGCACGGGTCGAAGATGCCATGCGCGCACTCGATTTTCGGCCGAGCATTGCTGCGCGCATCCTGTCTGGCGCCAAGAGCAATCAGGTTGCCCTGATCTATGACAATCACAGTCCCTACTACATGTTCCAGATCCAGACCGGATGTTGGGACAGCTGCCGTGAGCGCGGCATTCGCTTGCTTGCTCAGCCTGTCGACGTCGCCGATCCGCATGTCGGGGACCAGGTGAGGGGGCTGGTCACCGAAACGCATGTTGACGGGATCATCCTGTCCTCGCCCGTGACGGACTGTGATCCTGTACTCCGCGCGCTGGAAGCCCTGGATATTCCGTTTGTCAGGATATCGCCGGGAACCAACCATGCCTTGACCAGTTCCGTATTCATGGATGATGCGCAGGCGGCTGACGACATGACGAGCCACTTGATCAACCATGGGCATCGCCGGATCGGCTTTATCAAGGGGCATCCGAACCACATGGCGTCCGATGACCGGCTGTTCGGCTACCGGCGCGCGCTTGATCGTGCAGGTATTTCCTTTGAACCGGGGCTTGTGTGCGATGGCGAGTTCGATTTTGACTCGGGTACCCGGGGCGCACGGTTTTTGCTGGACCAGCCCAATCGACCGACGGCCATTTTCGCATCCAATGATGACATGGCTGCCGGTGTCCTCGCGGTTGCGCATGATCGAGGGATCGTGGTTCCCGCTGAATTGTCGGTTGTCGGTTTCGACGATACGACGCTGGCGCGGACCGTCTGGCCGCCACTCACCACAATTCACCAGCCAATGGCGGAACTTGCGCATACTGCCACGGAAATCCTTATCGCCGGCGGTGATATCACCCACAGTCGGTTGCCCCATACTCTCGTCGAACGTGCATCGGTTGCACCTCCAAACAGGAACCATAAATGAGCGAACTTCCCTTGCCACCTGCAACCCGCAAGCTCGGGCAAAGCGCGATCGACATCTCTCCAATTGCCTGGGGGATGTGGCGGCTTGCAGAAAACCGAAGAACCAGCGCGGATGCCGCAAAGCTTGTGCATGCAGCGCTCGATGCGGGGATCAATTTCCTCGATACGGCAGACATTTACGGGTTCGATGGCATGAACGGGTTTGGCGACGCCGAGGCGCTTCTTGGAGACGTTCTGGCATCGGAACCCGGACTGCGGGGCCGCATGGTCCTGGCAACAAAGGGCGGCATCCTTCCGCCACTTCCCTATGATCAGAGTCCGCAATATCTGCGTAAGGCCATCGACAATTCGCTCGCAAGGCTGAAGACTGACAGCGTCGATCTATGGCAGGTCCACAGGCCGGATATCCTCGCCCATCCGCAGGAAGTGGCGAGGGCTCTTGATGATGCCGTCGCAAGTGGCAAGATCAGGACGATCGGCGTCTCCAATTTCACCCATCACCAGATTGCCGCGTTGAGCCAGTTTCTTGGCCATGCTCTCGTGTCGACGCAGCCGGAGATCAGCCCGTTGCGTATCACCTGTTTCGAGAATGGCGAGCTGGATCAGGCGATGATGCTTGGCCTCACGCCGCTCGCATGGTCCCCGCTCGGTGGCGGGCGCCTTGCAAATCCGCAAAGCGAGCGCGAGCGTCGGATCGCCAGCGAGCTGGACCGCGTGGCTACGGCACAATGTGTGTCGCGTTCAGTGGCAGCCTATTCCTGGCTGATGGCTCACCCCGCCGGTATCGTGCCCATTATCGGGTCTCAGCAAATTGACCGGATTGTTGAGGGAATGGCAGCTCTGGACGTTCGCTGGACCCGGCAGGATTGGTATGCCGTTCTGGTTGCTGCGCGCGGCGAAGCTCTTCCCTGATCGTTTCCGAAGACTTCCTTCAAGAATGACGTACCGACCTTGACACCTGGATTTGATCGTTGGCGATCCTTTGGAGTTTATCATGGCCCAACAATGTGAAGTAGCCTGGTTTTCGGCACTTTGTGATGACGATTACGAATTTCTGGGGGTGCCGGACCCTTACCTCCAATCCAGTTGGGAACATTGCCGCAATATCGTGCTGCGCGCTGAAGAGGGCGGATTTGACAATATCCTGCTTCCCTCCGGATATCAGCTGGGTCTCGACACGACAGCCTTTGCAGCGGCCGTCGCAACGCAGGTCCGTCGGATCAAGCTGCTATGGGCTACAAGGATGGGCGAAGACTGGCCACCGCAGCTCGCCCGGCGCATCGCGACGCTTGACCGTATTCTGGGGCCCAACGCCTCGGGAACCGGCGGTCGACTGAACGTCAACATCATCTCATCCGACATGCCGGGCGAAACCATGGCATCTGGTCCGCGCTATGCGAGGGCAACAGAAATCATGAAGATCGTTCGGACCCTGCTGAATGGCGAACATCTGGATTTTACGGGCGAGTTCTATCGGCTCAATATGGATCCACCGCGCATCAGCACCATTTCCGGGACATGCCCAGCCTTCTATTTTGGTGGGCTGAGCCATGAAGCGCGGGAATGTGCTGCTGAAGCGAGCGATGTCTATTTGATGTGGCCAGACACGATGGACAAGGTTCGAGAAACGATCGCCGACATGAAGGCGCGGGCCGACCGTTTCGGTCGCAGCCTGAAGTTCGGCTATCGAGTCCACGTCATCGTTCGTGAGACCGAAGACGAAGCCCGTCTTTATGCGGACAGGTTGCTGTCCAAGCTGGACGAGGAAGCAGGCAAAGCCATTCGCGAAAAGTCCCTCGATGCGAAGAATTTTGGCGTCCAGCGCCAGCAGGAACTGCGCGGCGCGGCAGACGGAGACGGGTTCGTCGAAGAAAATCTCTGGACGGGAATTGGGCGCGCCCGTTCGGGTTGCGGCGCTGCGATTGTGGGAACTCCGGATCAGGTTCTGGCGAAGTTGTGGGCCTATCAGGAGGAGGGGATCGACGCATTCATCCTGTCTGGCTATCCCCATATGCAAGAAGCGGACATGTTCTCGCGGTATGTGTTGCCTCGTCTGAAGCACGCGCCGCTGGCCATATGATCGATCTGACTTGCGATGAGGTGAGGCTGGGGCGATACCAAGACATGATGCAAAGACTGCCCATGCGTTCTGCAATTCTGCGCCTCAGGCTACGGCATGGTTCGAGCAAGGCATGATACCGTTCGGGACAAGTCTGGATGCGGTCGGGCGAACCACTGCAGTGCCATATTCAATGCATGAGGGAGCTTTCGCATGACGACCAGAATTGTTGCCATCGGGGGCACAGTTTCACCAGGCAGCACGACTGAGCTTGCGCTTCGCCTCGCAATGGCAAGCGCAGCTGCGGACGGCGCCGAGGTTGTTCTGTTTGACGGCGCCTATCTTTCGCGTCTCGCACACTATCGCAGTGGAGCGCATACCGATGGAGACGGTGCCGAAATGGTGCAAGCCGTCCGTGCGGCGGATGGCATATTGATTGCGGCCCCGGGGTATCACGGGTCCATATCGGGACTGGTCAAGAATGCTCTCGACTATCTTGAAGACCTTGCAAAGGACGTCCGGCCATATCTTGATGGGCGTGCGGTCGGCCTCATTGCCACGGCTTATGGTGACCAGGCGACCATGAGCACAATGCAGACTCTGCGCAGCATAGTGCATGCCCTGCGTGGCTGGCCTACGCCGATGGGCGCGACTGTTCGCACGTACCCGGGCCTGTTCTCGGTTGATGGGGAATGCCTTGATGACCGGGTCCGCCTTCAGCTTGAGCTAGTCGGAAAGCAGGTCGTTCGTGGTGCCCGCAGTCTGTCACAGACGGAGGCGCCCTCTGCATGAGTGACATTGACGGAGCAGTTGCGGCATTGGCCGAAGGGCGCATCATCGTCATCACGGGCGACAGGTTTCGAAGAGGCGACATGGATTTTGCCGTTGCGGCTCGTCGCGTCACAGCGGATGCGATCAATTTCATGGCGAGCCATGGCCGCGGCCTAATTTGCCTTGCGATTACTCCGCAAAGGGCGGTCAAGCTTGGAATCGGCCTGATCAATGCGACGAGCGAGCGGCAGTCCGGTCGTCCTTTTGGGCGCTCCATCGAGGCGCGGGAAGGTGTCACGACTGGCATTTCTGCAGCGGATCGTGCCCATACGGTGCGCGTTGCAACAGCCGATGGTGCAACCGCGGATGCGCTGGTTTCACCCGGTCACGTCTTTCCCCTGATTGCTGCTTCCGGTGGCGTATTGGAACGACCTGCCGGAGCCGAGGCTGCGCTCGAGCTGTGCGGCCTTGCCGGTCAAGGCGATGCTGCTGTGATTTGTTCGATCATGCGCGATGACGGTGAAATGGCTCGGCTCGAGGACATTGCAGATCTGATCACCGCTTTTGATTTGCGTGTCGCAGACATTGGCGACTTGCTCGAGCGGGCTAGCGGCTAGGCTGGCCGTCAGTCGCCCTTTGGCGCGCTGCTTTCCAACTGCGTTTCGGGCTGGGTCGTATCGGTCGATGCTGGGGCTGTCGGCACGTCATTTTCCGCGGGAGGCTGCGTTTTCTTGAGACCGCGAAGCGCATCGATTTCGGCCTGCCTGGTTTCAAGATAGTCATCGCGCAGGGCCTTGTAGTGATCCTTTGGTCCTTCGCGGAGCTTGCGGAGCCGTTCATCGGCTTCTGCCCGATCATCCAATGACCTCACAACCAGAGCCGAAGCTCCATAGATCGGATCTGTAAAGGGCTTGCCGACGCCAACGGGCAGGACGAGCAGATCGACCCAACGGCCAAACAGGTCGCGCACCGTAGTTGGCCCGATAAGCGGGAGAAACAGATAGGGGCCAGGCTTCACGCCATAATATCCCAATGTGTAGGCAAGTCCGTTGGGACGGCGGGGAAGAGAAAAAGGCTTCTTCTTGGCAATATCGACAAGGCCGGCGACCCCGACAGTGGAATTGACTGTGAATCTGCCGAGCGTTTCAGCAGCCTTTCCGGGCTTGAGCTGCAGAAGAAAATTCAGGAACACAATCGGTTCCTGAAGGTTGTTGAAGAAATTCCTCACGCCACTTCGAACGGGGTTTGGGAGGGCACTCTTGTAGGTCATGGCCACGGGGCCAACGAATGCTGTATCCACGGACTGAACAGCCGAAAATGTGGCTTCGTTTACAGCCTCGACAGGATCGCCCGGATCGGGACGGGGCTTTGCCGTGACAATAATTCCGGCCTGCTCCTGCTGCGCTCCATCCGTAGGTGTGTGTTGTGGCGCTGCATCCGGCACTGCGGTTGGAGCAGTTGGTTGCTGTGCTGAATCAGTCGAATCCGGATCAGATGCCGGAGTCTCGGGTGACGACGCCACAGATGAGGGATTGGCCTGCTGGGGAGCGGGCATTTCAGCGGGCGTGCTGGCCAGCATGACTGCCAAGGAAAGGGCTGGGATACTCATTACGTGTCAGCGATCACTCTACACCAATCTTGCACACAACAGTGCACAGCATCCTGATTGTGGCCTTCAGCGTCAATGGTCATGGCAGGACACTAGACCATTAGCCTTACCAACAGCTTAGTACGGGATGCAAGGAACTCTGCCGTGGGCCCATGCGCTTCGCCTGCTTGCGGGCACGGCCTGGCATACCTATTTCCTTCTGGCCGCGACTCGCCGGCTCATTTTCTGGAAATGCTTTCGACATGACTGAGACGATCCACACCCGCATGCTCATTCTCGGATCGGGTCCTGCAGGACTTTCTGCCGCAATCTATGGGGCAAGGGCAGGATTGAAGCCAATCGTGGTGCAGGGCATCCAGCCAGGCGGCCAGCTTACCATTACAACTGATGTCGAAAACTATCCCGGGTTTCGTGACGTGATCCAGGGCCCCTGGCTCATGGAGGAAAT
>CAYSCC010000007.1:0-15252 GCA_964429375.1 uncultured Chakrabartia sp. | reverse complement strand
GGCGTCGCCGATGCGCTTCGGCAAGTTCAACCTCGGAATTTTCGAGCGGAACCGGGCTTGTCAGCAATGCCCGTGGCCCGATCCCTGTGAACAGCTTGCGAGTCGAGTCGAGAATCTTTTCGGGTGAAATACCGTCCTTGATGCCGCTGAAGACATCAAGCGCCACCTGCGCGGTGGCCACGGTCTCGCGGATGTTGACGGCTTCGATCAGATCGTCCGCCTGTTTGGCTGCGGCCTCGGTGCGCTGGGTTTCAACGCCGACCTGAAGTGACGCGAAAAACTCATTTGCTTCGCGGTCGATGTCTGCCTGCGAGCTCGGGCTCGTCAAGGCATCCGCAATGACGGCGCGAACATCGCGCAACGCAGCCTTCCAGTCGTTTCCAAGCGGAGCGATCTGCACAAATGTGCCATCAACCGAGCGCGCGATATCGTCCTGGTCGACCTGCGCCTGCAGAAAGCTTCCTCCAGCCCGGGCCCGCTCTTCCAAACGGCGATTGATGAGGCGAAGCGCAACAAGATCAACAAGGCGCCCCTGATTGTAGGCGATGGTATCGTTCTTCTGGAACCATGGACGCAGCCAGGCCATGCTCAGGACAAGTGGCGCACCCGGTTCGGTGATCGATTTGGCAATCGGCTTTCCTGCAACCGGGCGGCCGAAATCAGGATCGGGAAGCGAGGGGCCGACGCCTTTCCAGTCTGAAAAATATTTGGTGACAAGGTCTGCAAAAACCAGTGGATCGCCGTCTCCGGAAATGACCACGACAGCGCGCTCGGGGCGGTACCAGCGGTCATGAAAGGCCCGGATCGCCTGGGGCGTCGCAGCATTGAGCGTTTCGGCAGTTCCGATTGGCTGGCGATTGGCCAGCAGTTGCCCGGCAAAGAAATGGGCTGTGGTCGCCTCGCCAATGCGCATGCCTGCGCCAAGCCGTTCGCGTGCTTCGGCAAGGACGGTGCGCCGCTCTGTATCCACGCCTTTCTGGGATATTTCGGGCGCCATCATCATGCCGGCGAGAATCTTCATGCTCTCTTCCAGCCCGGCCCGTGTGGCGCCTGGCAAATCCAGCTTGTAGACGGTCTGGGTCAAGCTCGTGTTTGCGTTGGTATCACTGCCAAAGGTTGCGCCAAGCCGCTGCCATGTCTTGATCGCTTCGCCATCGGCAATATAGCGCGAGCCACGGAAGCTGAGGTGCTCCATGAAATGGGCAAACCCCCGCTCATTCTCGCGCTCCATGAGGGAACCGGCTTCAATGTCGACGCGAATGGATACCTGCCGCGGCGGGACCCCGCTCCGGCGCACTGCATAGCGGACCCCGTTTGGCAATGTCCCGAAGATCCAGTTCGGGTCGGGCGGGATGTCACTTCCCTTGTAGAGCCATGGAACCGAACGTTCAGGAGCCGGGGCAGCGACCGGGGCTGTCCGTTTCGGCACAGGCTTCGACACCTGCCGTGCGCTCCAGGACGGGGCAGCAAGACCGAAGGCGGCAAGAAGGGCAAGGGTGAGGCGCAGAAGGCGCATGGACTCGAACAACATCAGATCCTGTTTACCCGTTTCGGGACGCAAATCCAGAAGATCACGCGGCCCGTGCCTCAATTGCCTTTTGACGCCGCCGTTGCACGGATGATCCAATGCCCATGGCTTCACGATATTTCGCAACCGTGCGGCGTGCAATGTCAAAGCCCTTTGCGTTGAGCATCTCGACCAGGGTGTCGTCAGACAGGATGGCCTTGGGGTCTTCGGCAAGGATCAGGGTACGAATGGCGCTCTTTACCGCTTCTGCGGAAACCGCCTCGCCGCCGTCTGCCGCCGCGATTCCGCTTGTGAAGAAATATTTGAGTTCGAACATGCCGCGCGCACAGGACAGATATTTGTTCGACGTGACACGGCTGATCGTGGATTCATGCATCCCAACGGCTTCGGCAACAGCCCGCAGGGTCAATGGCCGCAACTGCGACACCCCTTCATTGAAGAAGGCTTCCTGCTGCTTGACGATTTCGCTGGCTACCTTGACGATTGTCCTCTGCCGCTGGTCAAGTGCACGCACGAGCCAGTTTGCGCTTTGCAGGCATTCACTCAACCAGGCCTTCGACGCCTTGTCCTGCGCTCCGCTCGCAATTTCGGTGTAGTAACTCCGGTTGATCAGCAGCCGGGGCAGCGTCGCGCTGTTGATCTCGACAGCCCAGCCAGCGCCCTTGCGAAAGACGAAGATGTCCGGAACGACCGTTTCGACTGGACTGGCCCCAAACTTCAGCCCGGGCTTCGGGTCATAATTGCGCAGCTCCCTGATCATGTCTGCCATGTCTTCCGCATCGACGCCGCACATCCGCTGAAGCTGGGCCAGACGACCTTCTGCAAGGAGATCCAGATTATCGAGAAGCCGTGCCATCGCGGGATCATAGCGGTCCGCCTCGCGCGCCTGCAGCGCAAGGCATTCGCCCAGCGAGCGCGCCCCCACCCCCGTTGGATCGAATGTCTGGATGACCCGAAGAACCTCTTCGACATGGGACAGGGCAACGCCAAGCCGACCAGCCAGGTCGAGCAGGGACATCGACAGGTACCCCGCCTCATCCACCTGATCGATCAGATGGCTTGCAATCATCAGATCCTGGGGGCCAAATGCCAGTCCCGCCTGATCGAGCAAGTGATCGCGCAGCGATGGCGCGCTTGCTGCCATGGCGTCGAAATCCGGCCCGTCTTCAAAGCCGCCTTCGGTGCTCCCCGACAGGCCAAGCTGCCCATCCATGCCAGGGCCACCATCGGCTGAACTGTCGTGGTGAAAGGTCTCGGCAGTCAGGTCCACGTCAAGGCTGGCATCCGCGTCGCCCGGCGCCGTATCAAGAAGTGGGTCGTCCTGGGAACTGCGATCCTCCGACAGCAATTCGGGCTCTGGCGGGGCCTGTTCATCCCGTTCCGCATCAAGCAGCGGGTTCTTCTCGACCTCTTCAGCAATAAAGGCCTCGACCTCGAGGTTTGAGAGTGCAAGCAGGCGGATCGCCTGTTGCAGTTGTGGCGTCATGACCAGCGACTGGCTTTGCCTCAGGTCAAGGCGGGGTCCCAACGCCATGGCTACAGACTGAAGCCCTCACCCAGATAGAGCCGGCGGACGTTTTCATCCGCGACAAGTTCCTGCGGGCTTCCTGCAAACAGGACACGTCCATCGTAGATGATGCACGCCCGATCCACGATGTCGAGCGTTTCACGGACGTTGTGATCGGTAATCAGAACGCCAATCTGGCGCTGCTTCAGGTCCTTCACCAGATCACGGATGTCGGCGATGGAAATCGGATCGATTCCGGCAAACGGTTCGTCGAGCAGCATGATCGAAGGCGTTGCGGCAAGTGCCCGGGCGATCTCGCAGCGACGCCGCTCACCGCCGGAAAGCGCCATGGCCGCAGCAGATCTGAGTTTCGTGAGGCCAAATTCGTCAAGCAGGAATTCCAGCCGCTCTGCCCTCTGGGCCTTGTCCGGCTCCGCCAGTTCAAGAACCGAACTGATATTCTGTTCAACCGTCAGGCCGCGAAAGATGGACGTCTCCTGAGGAAGATACCCAAGGCCGAGAATCGCACGGCGATACATCGGCAGGCCTGTAATGTCCGCACCGTCCAGCATGATGCGGCCCGAGTCCGGCTTGACCAGCCCCATGATCGAATAGAAACAGGTCGTCTTGCCCGCGCCATTCGGGCCGAGCAGCCCAACGACTTCGCCGCGCCCGACAGACAGGGAGACATCAGAAAGGACGGTGCGCTTGTCATATGATTTGGCAATCGAGACGACCGACAATCCATTCGTTGTTACGACCGGATCAGCCACTCGGGCCTCAAGCGTGGAAACATCGTTCATCGGCACTCCTGCAAGCCTGCTGGCATGGCAATGGTTTATCAAAGGCTAATTTTTCGAAATTGGCAAGATTATTGCATGGTACAAGGCAACCTGAATGCCATTGCGGCGGCTATTGCGCCTTCTTCACCGTGAAGCGGCCAGAAACCCGGCCCCCGGCTGCCCCTTGTGTTCCGGGTGCGCCGACCGAGCTTCCATCCACGACTGCACGGCCGGTGTTGAGGTCGATCACCAGGCGACCGCCGCTGACCCGGTTGCCTCCCTGGGTCAGCGTGACGCCGCCGACCATTGTAATCAGCCGACGGGGCAGGTCGTAGATGGCCGTACTGCCCTGGGCCGTCTGGTCGCCCTTGTGGATCGTCACCCCGCCGGTTGCATCCAGCCGCTCGATCTGGACACCGTCAGTTGCACCATTGGCATAGGCCACGGTGAGGCGCGCCGCTGCAAGCGAGAGCTCCGCCTGATTGACACGCACATTGCCCACGAAAATTGCACGATCGGCGCGGTCCTGGACTTCGATGCGGTCAGCTTCCACGTCCACCGGTGCGTTGGTGTTATGGCCCCTCAGCGCCTGTCCCGTCGCGGGTCCAGCAAGCATGGGCAGGGCAAGGGAAAGGAGGAAGGCTTTGCGCATGGCGGCTATCTGGCGCGGCCCTGCACGATATGCAAGTGCGCGCGCCCTTCCAATGTGACTGAATGTTCGCCCAGGTCGGCCTCGATACGGTCTGCGCGAAAACTTCCGAGCGGCATCTGGCCATCAACGGGGCCTCCGCTTGCAAGCCTGCGCGTCTTGAGGCCAACCGCGACGTCGCGGGTCTGCAGGCGATAGCCGCCCGACGAAGTGAACACGACAGGGCCAACCACCGAAACAATTTCCCGGTCCATGTCATAGCGTCCCGCGTCTGCATGGAGCGAAGCCGGACCATCCTTGAGCAGGATCGTGGCGGTCAGGTCGTTCAGCCGCACGACCGGGTCGCGCGACGTGGCCTGCACGGCCGAACCGGCCGTGAGCTGGAAAGGCTGTCCCTTTCCGTCTTCCCCGCGATATATGGCTGTCGTCACTCGCATGCGCTCCTTGGCGATCGCCACTGTGTCCTTGGCCAGCACGAAACTGACGTCCCCGCGCATGACCAGTGGAGCAAAGACAAATCCTGCGGCCAGTACGCCAATGATCGAGGGCAAGGCAACGCGCGCGCGCGCGATCAGCCGGTCATGCCGCCCCCCTGGTGCTGCCCATCGCTGAAGCGCGGTGCGTTGGGACAGGGCCGTTTCATGCATGAGCGAAAATATCGATTTCGGGCCAGCCCCGGAGATCAAGTAGCGCACGTGCGGGAAGAAAATCGAAGCATGATTGTGCAAGGTCCATCCGTCCCTCCCGGACCAGCCGGGCGTCGAGTTGCGCCTTCATGCGGTGAAGATACCGCACATCGGAGGCAGCATATTCGCGCTGCGCGTCCGAAATGACCGGCGCGCCCCAATCCGAGGACTGCTGCTGCTTGGACAGCTCCACGCCCAGCAGTTCGCGGACGAGGTCCTTGAGGCCGTGCCGGTCGGTATAGGTCCGCACCAGCCGCGATGCGATCTTGGTGCAATAGACCGGCGCCGCCATGACACCCAGATAGGCATGGATCGATGCAAGATCGAAACGGGCAAAATGATAGAGCTTGAGCCGGTCGGGATCAGCAAGAACCGCCCTGAGGTTTGGCGCTGCATAATCGCTGCCGGGGCCAAACCGGACAAGATGTTCGTCCCCCTGGCCGTCGGAAATCTGCACGAGGCACAAGCGATCCCTGCCGGGCTGAAGGCCCATTGTTTCCGTATCAACTGCGACAGGCCCGGCCGCAAGGGCACCAGCTGGCAGGTCTTCCTCGTGAAAATGGATCGTCATTGGGCCAGTTCTTTCTGCAGCGCCGCTTTCCTCTGCCGGGCATCGCGCGCCTTGATGTTGAGCAACTCGACAAGGACCGAAAAGCCCATCGCCGTGTAGACATAGCCCTTGGGAACATGAACGCCAAATCCGTCCGCAATGAGGACGGCACCGATCATCATCAGGAACGCCAGTGCCAGCATGACCACCGTCGGATTCTTGCCAATGAAGCTGGCCAACGGATCCGACGCCAGCAGCATGATGCCAACGGTGATGACGATTGCGATGGCCATCACGGGAATCTGGTTCGTCATGCCAATGGCCGTCAGAATCGAATCAATCGAAAAGACCAGATTGAGGACTGCGATCTGCGCAATGGTCGCGCCGAATCCGACGACGCCATGTCCCTTCTTGTCCAGCATTTCTCCGCTGGGCTCCGGGTCCATGGCATGATGGATTTCCTTGGTTGCCTTCCAGAGGAGGAACAGACCGCCGGCGATGAGGATCAGGTCGCGCCCGCTAAGGGCGGTCTCGAACGTGGGCTCGCCATGTTCGCCAGGCGGCCCCGTGAGGCCGAAATCCGCGAGTGGAGCCGTGAGGCTGACAATCCAGGCAATGGCACCCAGCAGGGCGAGCCGCATGGCAAGGGCCAGCCCGAGGCCGATCCGCCGCGCGCGCTGCTGCTGCTCTGGCGGCAGCTTGCCAGAAAGAATGGCTACAAAGACCAGATTGTCGACGCCCAGGACAACCTCGAGGACGATGAGCGTAACGAGTGCCAACCAGATGCCCGGATCGGCAAAAAGGCCAATGATGTCTGTCATGCGCGCAGCATTGCCATAGACTTGGCAATTCCCGCAAGTCGGCTAAGATCAACCATCCTTTTGGGAGGCAGCCCCATGAATGATCCTTTGCAAAGGCCTGACGCCACGCCGGGCTCGACTGGTTTCGAGTTCAATCGTCCCACAATCATCGCGCTTCTGTATCTTGCCAGTTGTATCACGGGAGTATCTGCCCTGATCGGAGTTGTGCTCTGCTACGTCTGGAAAAGCGAGCCGCACCAGGCCTGGGAAGCAACCCACTATACCTATCTGATCCGCACCTTCTGGATTGGCGTCGCCGGTTCCGTGTTGGGAATCCTCACATTGCTTGTCGGTATTGGTTTCCTGATACTGTTTGGCATCGGGATCTGGGCCCTTGTTCGCGCCGCCATGAGCCTTGCCAATGCCCAGAAGCGTGCACCCATGAAGGACCCGGAGACGCTCTTCATCTAGCATTCCCCTGCGTCGCCGGACGGTGTGTCGGGCGGTCTGAATCAAATTGCTCGCCCAAGACCAATTTTTAGGCTATTGCGAATCAAAGGTGCGTAATGGTTCTGCGCCGAATACCATGAGCACCATCGCCCGGTGCTTTGGTTCTTTGGACCTAGGGGCGATGAATTCGGGAAAGTCATACAGGGCATGAGTTTTGATAAAGGGCGTCGCGGTGATCGCGGCGGACGCGGCAGGGACAAGCGCGAGAGCTTCGGCGACGAGAATTTTGGTGGCTATGCTGGCGGCAATGACCGTTTTGGCGGCGGCGACCGTTTTGGTGGCGGCGGAGATCGGTTTGGTGGTGGCGGATTTCGTGGCGGCGGGGCCCCACGGACGTCAATGCCGGCACAGGTCGTGGGCGAAGGCTCAGGCGTCGTAAAATTCTTCAATGGCCAGAAGGGGTTCGGCTTCATCGTGCGCGATGATGGCGGCGAGGATGTCTTCGTGCACATTTCGGCCGTGGAACAGGCGGGCCTTGCAGGCCTGGCCGAAGGTCAGCCCTTGAGTTTCACGCTCGTTGATCGCGGCGGGAAGATTTCTGCGACCGAACTGAAGATCGATGGCGAGCCAATGCCCGTTGAAGATCGGCCGCGCGAACCGCGCGCAGATCGCGGCGGATTTGGCGGAGGCCGCGGGCCGCAGCGTCAACTCACCGGCGAAAAGGCCACGGGAACGGTCAAGTTCTTCAATGCGATGAAGGGCTTTGGCTTTGTCCAGCGCGATGACGGCCAGCCGGACGCGTTTGTGCATATTTCAGCTGTCGAGCGCGCAGGCTTGCGCGGGCTGAACGAAGGTGATCGGCTTGAGTTCGATATCGAAGTCGATCAGCGTGGCAAGTTCGCAGCCGTCAATCTGGTTCCGAGCCAGTAATCGAACGCAATGTCAAAGGTGCAGCGTCCAGCGGATGCTGCGCCTTTTCATTGAAAACTCGCCTTTATCCCGTCGATGATGAATTGCGCCGCCAAGGCTGCAAGAACGACGCCCAGAATGCGCGTGATCACGGCTTCGACCTTATAACCGAGCGCCTTCATCAGCGGCCCGGCTGCCAGCAGCGACGCAAGCGTCACGACCAGCACGACAGCCAGCGCAGCCAAAACGGTCAGGCTTTGCTCCAGCCCGCGGCTGCGCGCCGTCATCAGCATCACCGATGCGATGGACCCCGGCCCTGCAATCATCGGGATCGCCATGGGGAAAATCGAGATATCCTCGTGCGAGGGATCGGCCTTGACTTCCTCGGCCCGGCTTTCCCGACGTTCGGTGCGCTTTTCGAAGACCATGTCGATGGCAATCATGAACAGCATGATGCCGCCTGCGATACGGAAGGCGTCCAGGCTAATTCCCATCGCACCCAGAAACTGTTCCCCGAACGCAGCGAAAAGCAGGAGGATGAAGCCCGCAACTGCGGTTGAGCGCAGTGCCATGGCCCGTCGGTGTGCGGCTGGCGCGCCTGCGGTCAGGCTTGCAAAGATCGGTGCGCATCCCGGCGGGTCGATGACGACGAAAAACGTCACGAGCGCCGAAACGAAAAGTTCGATCAAAATCTGCGATCCTGCTGCATGCCTCTTCGCATGCGGGCAGCCTGAAGCGTATTGTGGAGCAGGCACGCAATGGTCATCGGGCCAACACCGCCCGGCACGGGCGTGATGGAGCCGGCAACTGCACTGACCTCTGCGGTATCGACATCACCCACGAGCTTGGTCTTGCCATCCGCGGCAGGGACTCGGTTGATCCCGACATCGATCACACAGGCGCCGGGCTTGATCCAGTCTGCCTTCACCATTTCCGGCCGACCGACGGCGGCAACCACGATATCGGCCCGACGAACAACATCGGCTAGGTTCCGGGTCCGGCTATGCGCCATGGTGACTGTGCAATTGGCCGCCAGCAGGAGTTGCGCAACCGGCTTCCCAACGAGGATCGAGCGGCCGATCACGACCGCGTCCTTGCCTTCCAGATCACCCGCCAAAGTATCGCGGATCAGCATCATGCAGCCCAGCGGCGTGCAGCTGACAAGGCCAGGCAGCCCGGACGCGAGACGGCCAGCACTGACGACATGCAATCCGTCGACATCCTTGTCGGGGTTGATCGCACTGACGACCGCCAGTTCGTCGAGATGGCCCGGAAGGGGCAGCTGAACGAGGATCCCGTCAACGGCGTCATCAGCGTTCAGGCGTTCGACCAGCGCGATCAGATCTGCCTGAGACGTCTCCGCCGGCAATTTGTGCTCGAAACTGTTCATCCCGGCTTCGACCGTCTGTTTGCCCTTGTTGCGGACATAAACGGCACTGGCGGGATCGTCTCCTACCAGCACGACGGCCAGTCCCGGCACGGTTCCGGTCTCCGTCTTGAAAGCCTGCACTCCCTCTGCCACGCGGGCGCGCAGCCCGGCGGCAAAGTCTTTTCCATCAATGATCGCTGCTGTCATGCGGTGCGGCTTTACAGTTTCACCAGCATTTTTCCAGTGTTCGCGCCCGAGAAAAGTCCGAGAAAGGCGTCGAACGCCGTGTCGATGCCGTGATGCACGGTTTCGCGCATCTTCATGTCCCCGTTCATCACCCAGGGGCCCATCTCACCCAGGAACTCCATCATGTGCGCGGCATAGTCCGTGAAGATGAAACCCTGCATGCGAATGCGCGCCGGAATGGTCCGGATCAGATATTTGTACTCCACCCCGCCGTCCGTATCATTGTAGCGATCAATCATGCCGCAAATGGCGAAGCGCGCGAAATTGCGCGCGACTGCGAACGCAGCATCGAGATGATCCCCCCCGACATTGTCAAAATAGACATCAATGCCGTCCGGTGCCGCTTCGGCCAGTTGCGGCAAGACGGGTCCCGCCTTGTAGTCGATGCAGGCGTCCGCGCCCAATTCCCGCACCCATGCGCACTTATCAGGCCCTCCTGCCGATCCGATGACCGTCATGCCCTTCTTCTTTGCAATCTGGACAACAGCCGAGCCGACGGCGCCTGCGGCTGCCGAGACAAACACGATATCGCCCGGCTTTGCCTCGGCTGTCTTGAGCAGCCCGAAATAGGCTGTCGCACCTGTCAGCCCGAGGTTGTGAAGCCACGCCTGGATCGGCACGTTCATGGGCGGCAGTTTTTGCGTGCCCATGCCTCCGGGCCCCGGCTGGGTGTCGACGATTGCCTCATCCCGCCAACCGTTCATGTGCATCACCTTGTCGCCCACGGCAAAGCCTTCGGCATTGCTTTCAATGATTTCCCCGACAGCGCCGCCGGTCATCGGTTCACCAATGGCAAAGCCCTCAACATAAGATGCAAGATTGGTCATCCGCCCGCGCATGTAGGGATCAACGGACAGATATTCGTTGCGCACGCGAATCTGCCCGGTGGCGAGCGGCTGATCCGGCATCTCGCGAAGTGCCACAGAATCAAGTGTCGGCAATCCTTGGGGATAGGATGTGAAATACCATGCACGGGCCATTTCAGGGATTCCTCTTCGTCTGTTCTGCCCCGAAACAGGGAGATTCATGGGCCATGGTTTTAGGGTCAAAAGGCCATGAGGCAAGCCCATTGCCTTGGCCATGCGTCGGCGCTAAAGGCCCTTTCCCGGTGAAGGGGCTGTAGCTCAGTTGGGAGAGCGCGTCGTTCGCAATGACGAGGTCAGCGGTTCGATCCCGCTCAGCTCCACCAAATCCGATCGTCTTGGGGGAACCCGGCAGAGCGCCGGTGAGAAGACGCACGCAACCGAGTCTTCCGGACAGTATCTCCAATTCGTCGCGCATCCTTGCGCGGGCAGCATCGCTAGCGGCTATGTCCTGTGCCGGTCACAGCAAACAGCGATCGTAGAACGCGGCGGGTGACGAGCAGGATGGCAAGTGCACCGGCAGCGAGGAGGAGCGCCACGATGATGGCCGCTGCCGGATTTGAAAGCGCAAGAAAAAGGAGCCCGCCCACGGCCACGTCTTCGCCAGTCGACACTGCGATGTTGCTGAACGGCTCTGGACTGGCATTGATCACGGCGCGTGCGCCTGACTTTGCGGTATGGCTCGCCAGTGCAGCACTGCCGCCTAGCAGGAGGCTGGCAACCTGCCATTTCGGGTCTGCCGGATCAACCAGCGCCAGAGCGAGCACTGCGCCGCCCAGTGGGCGGATGGCCAGGTGAACAGTGTCCCAGAGTGAATCGACCCAGGCAATCTTGTCCGCAAGGAATTCCGCGGTCATGGCAAGCGCGGCAATGCCCATGACCCAGTCGTCGGCAAGCACGGTGAGTGCATGCAGGTGCTCGGGAGGCGCAATCCAGCCAAGGCGCTGTGCAAGGCCTGTCGCAAAGACGCAAAGATAGAGGCGCCATCCGGCAAGAAAGCTGACACTGGCGGCAAGGCCCAATATCTCGATGATGCCCATCTTTGCGCTTCCCCTGCAATTAGAAGAAGGATAGGCCCTTGGCGATGAATGACAACAGGACAGGCGAAGACAGCGAGCGCCCGGCTCCGATACCGGCAGCCACTCTCGTCATCTTCAGACACCGTATTGCGGCCCCGCCCGAACTTCTGGTGGTGGAACGATCGACCAGCATGGCTTTTGCCGGCGGCGCCATTGTCTTTCCCGGCGGGCGCATTGATGCGGATGATCATGTCATCGCCGCAGCGCATTCCCATGAATTGGATGAGGGTGCCGCCCGTGTCGCCGCGATCCGGGAAACGCTCGAGGAAAGCGGGATTGCCATAGGGTTTGCGCGTGCGCCTTCGATGGACTGGATTGCTGCGGCACAACCCAGGCTCCACGCACATGAGCCGTTCAGCGCGCTGCTGGCTGAAGGCGGCTTTGAACTTGATCTCGACAGCCTGGTGCCCTTTGCGCGCTGGTGCCCCGCACACCGCGAAGCCCGCGTTTTTGATACGCGCTTCTATATCACCTGTGTTTCGGATGACGCACCCGATCCCGTCGTGGACGCGACCGAAAATATCAGCAGCTTCTGGGCCGGTGCGCAGGACGTCCTTGACGCTGCGGACGCAGGCAAGGTGAAGATCATCTATCCGACACGCAGGAATCTGGAACGACTGGCCCAGTTCGGAAGTTTTTCGGAAGCCGAGGCCCATGCCCGCGCCACACCTGTGACCGTGGTTTCGCCCTGGATGGAGGAGAGGGGCGGCGAACCACATCTCTGCATTCCCGAAGGCCTGGGCTACCCTATTACGTCAGAAGCGCTCACCTCGGCTGTGACCGCCTACCCGAAGCCGCGTTAACGAAACAGTAACCATCTTGGCCCACTCTGCCATCCTGAACCAACGGGGGTGGACGCATGGGTATTGCGAAAGATGCGCTGATGCAGGCCCAGGCGCAGCTGTGGGAGAGGATTGACAGCCTGACGGCCGGCCTCCCGCAGCTTTCGATCTCGGCCATTGCACATGAAATTGACGAGCTTCGTCGCATTGCCGGCGATCATGGCCTGATACCGGTGGTTGAAATCGCCCATCGATTGGAAAGCGAACTTGCGGTTTCGCGGGGCGGGCCGATGGTTGCCTCCTTCCTCGAAGCCATGCGCGATGCTGTCGGCTGTGATCGGCTTGACGCTGCGGCAACGCAGGTCTTTCTCGCGGCGGTCAACCAACGGCTGTACGGGTAGAGGGCAGCGGCCCAAGCTGCGCTTTTTGATTTACAAAAACGATCACTGAGTGATTTTTAATCAATTCGACTGCTAAGCAGCCCTGATCTATGGCTCGTTCATCCGTAGGGAGAACGACCATGACGAACTCGATGACCAATGTCACAGCCATCCTCAACCAGCTTTTGGCGGACAGCTTTGCGCTCTACATCAAGACCAAGAATTTTCACTGGCATGTATCTGGCCCGCACTTCCGGGACTACCATTTGCTGCTTGACGAGCAGGCCGGGCAGATCCTTGCCTCGACAGACCTGATTGCAGAACGTGTTCGCAAGATTGGCGGAACCACGATCCGTTCCATCGGCCATATTGCCAGGCTCTCGACCATTGCTGACAATGACGCGGAAAGCGTTGCGGCAAGCGACATGCTGGCGGAACTTCGCCGGGACAATCTTGCCCTGGTGGATCTGCTCAGGCAGGCAAAGGCCATCGCCGATGAAGCGGGAGACAATGCGAGTTCCGGCGTCATTGACGGCTGGACAGACGAAGCCGAGCAGCGCGCCTGGTTCCTGCTTGAATCCGCCCGCGTCTAGTCCAGCAGCCACTCTGGCAGACGTTCGGCGGCGATCAGTGCTTCCGGCTGAACCCGATCGGCAACGACAGCATATTTGTCACCATCGACCATGACCTCCGGCACGAGCGCGCGGCTGTTATAGGTCGAGGCCATGGTTGCTCCATAGGCGCCGGCCGTGCGGAACACCGCAAGATCGCCAGCCCGCACTGCATCAATGTCGCGGGCCATGGCGAAGGTATCCGTACTCTCGCAGACTGGCCCAGCGATGTTGGCAATCATGTGTTCGCCATTGGGAACGACCGCTTCGAAATCATGCCATGCATCGTAGAGGGCGGGCCGGGCGAGGTCGTTCATCGCTGCGTCGACGATGACATAGGGATTGATCACGCCGGGCTTCACCCAGATCACGCTGGTCAGCAGCACGCCTGCATTCCCGACGATCACTCGGCCGGGTTCGAACATCAACGTCACGTCCCAACCCTTTGTCACGCGGGCAACCATCCGCCCATATTCGGCTGGCTCCGGTGGAACCTGTCCGCGCTGATAGGGAACACCGAGCCCGCCGCCCAGATCAACGCGATCGACGGAAAATCCTGCCGCCCGCAAGTCCCGAACGAATTGGCCGATGCGCGAATAGCCGGCCTCCAGCGGGTCGAGATCGAACACCTGACTGCCGATGTGAAGCGCCACGCCGCGCATGTCGAGCCCGGGCAGGCTGGCCAGTCGGGCATAGATCGCTCCTGCCTGATCGATCGGCACGCCGAACTTGTTTTCCTTTTTCCCGGTTGAGATCTTGGCGTGTGTCTTTGCATCGACGTCCGGATTGACCCGCAGGACGGCTATAGCCCGCCGGCCCATCTTGGCCGCAAGCTCGGAAATGGCGATGCCTTCATCTTCCAGCTCGATGTTGAACTGGCCAATGCCATCTTCCAGTGCACGGCGCAGTTCCTCGCGCGTCTTGCCGACACCGGAAAAGACGACATCCTTGGGGGCAATTCCGGCCGCCAGGGCGCGTGCAATCTCGCCACCGGAAACGACATCGGCACCAAAGCCGCACTTGGCGAGCACCCTCAATACCGACAGATTGGGGTTGGCCTTGATCGCAAAGGCGAAGTGTTTCCGTTCAAGGCCCGACAGCGCATCCATGAACACGCGCGCATGGCGTTCGAGCGTTGCGCGGGAATAGACATACACCGGCGTGCCGACTTCTGCGGCAATCCGGCTCAGCGGGACATCTTCGGCGTACATCGCGCCGTTCCGGAGAGTGAAATGATCCATTTGGGCCTCAGTGCGATGGAGGAAGGTCGAACTTGTCGTTCTGTCTTTCTTCGGAGCGTTTCAACTGTTCATCGCTGCGTTTGGGCCGGGACTGTACATCGGGGACCAGCAACTGGTCCGGAGTGGGAACGGCAGACGCGGTTTCGGGCTTTGGGGGCAGGCTGTTGCCTGTTGCCGGCTTGAGAGCGACGCGCCCGCCACAGGCTGAGAGGGCAAGTGCCGTTGCCACCAGAAAAAACAATGCCTTCATGCGTTCCGTTCCAATTCCGCCCGCGCGTCCGCAATCCGCGCCATTACACCAGTTGGCGCCGTACCGCCATGGCTGGTGCGGCTGCGCACAGAGGCTTCAACCGAAAGGACGCCAAAAACCCTGTCGTCGATCCGGTGATCGATGGCTTGGAGATCCGCAAGCGCAAGGTCTGCAAGGCCGCAACCTTTCGATTCGGCGAGCTTGACGGCCCTTCCCGTGATGTGATGCGCTTCCCGGAACGGAATGTCGGCTTCCCGGACCAGCCAGTCGGCAAGATCAGTCGCCGTCGAAAACCCGCCTTCTGCCAGGGCCCGCATCCTGTCCGTACGAAATGTCAGGCTTTCGATCATCCCTGTCATGGCTGCAAGCGATAGCGCAAGCAGGTCATGCGCCTCGAAAACCGGCTGTTTGTCATCCTGCATGTCTTTGGAATAGGCGAGCGGCAGACCCTTCATTGTTACCATCAATGCGGTTGCACAGCCCACAATCCGCCCTGCATGCCCACGAACAAGTTCCGCTGCATCCGGGTTGCGCTTCTGCGGCATGATGGAACTGCCGGTCGACCAGGCG
>CAYSCC010000006.1:0-15437 GCA_964429375.1 uncultured Chakrabartia sp. | reverse complement strand
AGTCCGGAGAAAAACGCGGGGTGAGCGCAAGCGTTTGACCATTGGTGATGAATCGATGGTTGGCCCCATCGGAATCCATGATCGCCAGCCGCTTGATGCGGCGATTTTTAGGGCCGCTTTCGGCAATATAGGCAATCCGGCTGTCGAAGAACGGGCTTTCGCCGGACAGGCGCGCATAGATGGCATCCGCGCATTTGTGAGCGGCGCGACGCCAGTCGCGCGGCGCAATGACATAGCCCTGCCGCGTCAGTTCCGACTTCAAGGCCACATCATAGAGATAACAGCCGACTGTCAGTTCCCCATTGCCATTGGCCCGCACGAAACCCTGAACAAGGGCCTCCGCCCCGGATGCTGCCCATGCATCGAACTGCGGCGCAGTCACTTCATCGCTGCCAATGGCTCGAATGCCTGCCGGACCGACAGGCTTGAAAAGCCCCGAACCCCTCAGGTCGGCCGCAATGACTTCGGCAATCTGGCGACCAAGCACATCGGTCGATCCGGCAGCCGTGGGCGTGGCTTGGGGCGTAGGCAGGACAGGCACGGCTATTGACAGGTCATTGCCGCTTTCGTCCGTCACATCAACACTCAGCTGCGCATGGGCAACTCCCGCTCCCAGGAGGCACGCAAGACCGGAACCAAGTAAAAGACGAAATTTCATTGAGACAGCCTCTTGTCAAATGTCGGACGAATGACCTTCCAGGCATCGTAATATTCCGCCGGAAGCTGGAATGGGGCGGCCAGACGTACGGCCCGAATTGCCTGATCAACATGTAACCTGGCCTGAATGCGATTGCTTTCAGTGACTCCGGTCTGCGAATCCAGTGCTGGTGCCCCATCAATCGTGCCGTCGCGCTTCAGCCGAACAAGCAGGGTCGTCCGCAACAGCTCAACATCTGCACCAGTGGGTGATTTCCAATGCGGCTTGAGCTGCCGGCGAATCTCGGCTCCGATCGACGACGCAATGGCGGGCCCAACCGTCTTGGCCGGTGTTCCTGTGGTTGGCGGTGCATCGGCCAAACCGGAAACAAGATCTCGCGACAGTCCAGACCGACGCTGCGGTTGAACAGTCTTTTGCTTTTCGGCTTGTGGCTTCGCAACGGGTTTGGCTACCGCAGGCTTTGCGGCTTCTGCCTTCGCTTCGGGTTGAGGTGGTGCCTCCTCCGCAGCGGGTGCCGGTGCAGGCGCCGGTTGCGGTGCAATAGAGACGAGGGACACCTCATCGGTCAGCGACACTTCGACGGGTTCGACAGAAAGCTTGGGCAGGTCTTTCGGGCTCAACAGGTTGAACGACAGCGCCGCAAAAAGCGCCGCATGCGCGACAATTGCGACGCCAAGCCCCGTCTGTTCGGCGCGATCCACTATTCGTCTTGGCCGGTCCCGCCTGTCGTCACCAGGGAGACCCGATTAAGCCCCGCGCGATTGAGTTCCCCCATCACGCGCATCACATTGCCATAGTCCAGCGACCTGTCGGCCCTGAAATGCACTTGGGGTGGCTCCCCGCTGCCACGTTCAGCAATAGCGGCAAGCCGCGCCGGCAGCTCGCTGAACGGCACTAGCTGTTCCCCGATGTAGAGCGCCCCGCTTTCATCAAGGGAGATCTGTACCGGCGCCCGGTCCTGTTGCAGTGCCTTCGCCCGACTATCAGGCAGGTTTAACGGGACACCCGCCATCAGAAGTGGCGCCGTGACCATGAAAATAATCAGAAGCACCAGCATGACATCGACCATGGGGGTCACATTGATCTCGGCCATGGGCGCACGTCGGGCGCGGCGGCGGTGGTCGGACGGGACAGGCATCACTGGTCCAGCTCCAGTTCGCGGCTCAGTGTCGCGTGAAAACGGTCAGCGAAGCGATTGAGCTGCGATTCAAGCCGATTGAGGACGTGGCCGAAGCGATTGTAGGCAATGACCGCCGGGATGGCCGCAAACAGCCCAAGCGCAGTCGCAAACAGGGCCTCCGCAATCCCGGGCGCAACAACCGCCAGCGACGAATTCTGTTCCGCAGCAATCGCTGTAAAGGAGCGCATGATGCCCCACACGGTGCCGAACAGCCCCACGAACGGGGCGACACTGCCAACGGTTGCAAGGATGTTGAGCCGATCCGAAAGCCGATCAATCTCCGAAGTGACTGCCGTCCCCATCGCACTGGCAAGCCTTGCTCGGGTCCCTTCACGGTCAATGGTCCTCCGGCCAGCCGTGGAACTGCGCCATTCTGAGAGGCCTGCCTGCATCACTCGCGCGCTCGGCAGGGACGATGATTTGTGAGATTGCTGAAACGCATGCGTGTCGGTCGCTTCGCGGAACTCACGCTCAAATTTTCGGGTCGCATGTCCCACATTGCGCAATTTCAGCCATTGGCCAACGATGATCGGCCAAGTCCAGATGCTGGCGAGAAGCAAGCCGATCATTACGATCTTCACCACGATATCTGCCTGAAGGAACAGGGCGATTGGCGAAAGCGTCACAGCATCGGTGTTGAGGGCAATGGCTGGCATCAGGTTCCGGGTTCCTCTGGTAACAAGGTTTCAAATGCGGCGACCCACGGCTTTGGCTGGCGTTTCGGCCGACCCTCGCGCGAGAGAAATGCTGCAACAACGCGAGCATTGGTGAGCCATTCATGATCCAACATGACTCTCTGATGAATCACCACCGTGGCGGCACGCACGTGTTCAACTGTGCTGACCACGCACACCAGATCATCAAATCGTGCGGGCCTGAGATACTTGATCTCCAGTTCGGACACGGCATAGACGCCCTCTCCGCTTTCAAAAGCTGCGCGCTGATCAATGCCCGCACACTTCAGCATATCCGAACGGGCCCGCTCCATGTAACGCAGGTAGTTCGCATGATAGACCAGACCCGAAAAATCGGTGTCCTCAAAATAGATGCGCAACGGGAAGTGATGTTCCCGGCCGACGAAACGGCCGCCAGGCTGCGGGGTTGGCGTCATGACATCCTTCTATCGCTTCGGTCATGCAACGGCAAACCGCAGTTTGCGATTCTTCCGCCGATCAGCGCGCAATTGGCGGCCCGAACCCGAGTAGACCCGTAATCTTCATGAATGCAGCGACGCGGTAGGCCAAAATGGGCAGAATCAGCCCGGCTGCCGTCACAAGGCCCAGAATCGCGATCGGATCGGCAAGCCCAACCAGCTTCAGGCCTGCACGGGTTGCAGCCGAAAAGATGGTGTGCATCAGGAAAATGGGCATCGATAGGCGACCAAGGGTTTCAAGCCACTGGATTGAAAACTCCGCACGGGCAATCATCATCGAAAGCGCAATCGTGAAAAGCGACCCAAGCGAGGCCAGCGCATAGATCAGGGTCGGCGCCTGCGCCGGAGCTCCCACCGGCAAAATGAGCATGGCAAACACAATCAAGGCGCCAGCTGCAACAGCCGCTTGCCAGGCTCGCCGTTCTGCCAACCAGGCAAGCAGGGGAGGAACAAAGAGGCCTGCCACAATATAGGGCAGATAGTGAAGCGTCCGAAAGAAGATCGAAGCGTCGGCGATTTTCCACCATAACGCAACGCCAGCTGCGGTGAGCAACACGAGCAGCCAACGCCGTGGCAGAACGACAGCCACAAGCAGCTGACACAGGAACAGGACATAGAGAAACCAAAACTGCTCAATCGGTACAACAGGGATGGCCAGCAGGTCTGCAACCGTAATCGGATTATTGGTGTAACGCGCGCTCGCCAGCTTCAGCCCGCCATGCAGGAAGGACCAGAGGAAATAGGGCCAGGCAACGGTCTGAAGCTTGTTGAGGACAAAGCCCATGCGGCTTCGCGCAACGCCCCGTTCCATGTTCAGTCCGGCGAGAATGAAGAACAACGGCATGTGAAAAGCGTAGATGACGGTATCAATCTCGAGCGGCCATCCCGTTTCGGGCAAGGTTCCAGACTGGACAAGCCCTCGTGCCGCATGAGCATAGACCACCAGGATTATGCCGATCCCGCGTGCAATATCGATCCACTTGAGTCGCTGGGGTGACTGGGTCATTTGCCGTCAAACAATTCGTCTTGAAAATGGGCTGGCGGGTTGAGCCCCAAGTGTTTCCAGCCCCCTGCATTCAGGCAACGCCCACGGGCCGTCCTTGCCACAAGGCCAAGCTGGATAAGATAAGGCTCGATAACTTCCTCAATCGTATCGCGTGGTTCCGAAAGCCCTGCGGCCAGGGTTTCAACGCCAACTGGCCCACCTTTGTAAATGTCCGCGATCATGGTCAGATAGCGCCGATCCATCGCATCCAGGCCAAGACCATCCACTTCAAGCCGGTTGAGCGCAGCATCGGCAACCCGTGCAGACACTGTGGCTTCGCCAGCAACAACGGCGAAATCGCGCACCCGGCGCAGCAGCCGCCCAGCTATGCGGGGCGTTCCCCGAGCCCGTCGCGCAATCTCTCTCGCGCCATCATCGGCAATCGAGAGTTCAAGCAGCGCGGCAGCACGTCGAATGACCTTTTCCAGCTCCTCAACCGAATAAAAGGTCAGGCGCACAGGGATTCCGAACCTGTCCCGCAGCGGCGTGGTCAGAAGACCCTGACGCGTCGTTGCGCCCACAAGCGTAAACTTTGGCAAATCAATCCGCACCGATCGTGCCGAAGGGCCTTCGCCAATCATCAGGTCGAGCGCACGATCCTCCATGGCTGGATAAAGGACTTCCTCAACCGCAGGATTAAGGCGGTGGATCTCATCAATGAAAAGAACATCTCCGTCTTCGAGGTTGGTCAGGAGAGCAGCCAGATCTCCTGACTTTCCTATCACCGGCCCGGACGTGGCCCGAAATCCCACGCCCATTTCCCTGGCGACGATCTGTGCCAACGTTGTCTTGCCCAGTCCCGGCGGGCCAAAAAACAGCACATGATCCAGCGCTTCTCCGCGAGTGCGGGCGGCTTCAATGAAGACGCGCAGATTCTCCCGCGCGGCCTTCTGGCCCACGAAATCGTCTAGCGTCTTGGGCCGCAATGCGGCATCCACATCGTCTGCACGTCGGCTCGATGTCAACAGGCGGTCGTCGTCGCTCATTACGGTCATCTAGCGACGCTTTTGCGCGGAAGCCATGCCAAGTGCAAGGACAAGGGAGAGAAACAGGATGTTGAACCGTAGGGCATTCCTCCAACAGACAATGGCGACGGCCGCAATCGCCCCCACAACGGCGGCGATTGCCAGGCGCCCGATGCCCGAACCTGCATGGTATCGCTCGGCAATCATCATCGATGGCCTATCCTCGTTCAGCGATCCCTATGCGCCCCCTGAGCAGGCGCGCGTTTCGGACCGGCTGGTCGCGGAGTTGCGGAGCACGGGTTCGACAGCGATCAACATAACGGTCGGATCCGTTGGCAATGGGCCCAAGGGGTGGGAAGACATGGTTGCCACCGTCAAGGCATTTGACGATGCGATCAAGGCCAATTCGACATTCCTTGTCCGCATCGAGAATGCAGCTGGTATTCTGGCAGCCAAGGCAAACGGGCGTTTCGGCCTGATTTACGGAACGCAGGACACGAGCATGATCGGAAGTTCACTCGAACGATTGGCCGAAATGCGCAAGATCGGTATCCGGATCGTCCAGTTGACGTATAATCTGCGAAATCTCAGCGGGGATGGCGCCCTTGAACCTGCCAATGCCGGCCTGTCAAAACTCGGGTTGGCAACGATTGCTGAGATTGAGAGACAGAAGCTTCTGCTCGATTTGAGCCATGGGGGCGCGCGCACCATCGCGGAAGCGATTGCAGCGGCAACCCGCCCGCTTTCGATCAATCACAGCGGCTGTCGCGATCTGGTTGATCACCCCCGCAACACCTATGACAGCGCGATGAAAGCCCTTGCTGACAAGGGCGGCGTCTTTGGGCTGTACTTCATGCCATATCTGGCACCCAGCTTCAAACCGACACGGGAAACCCTTATCCGCCACATCGAACATGCAGCCAACATCTGTGGCGAAGACCATATTTCGATCGGAACGGATGGCGACCAGCTGCCAATCGTCATCAACGAGGACACATGGAAGCGCGCGCGCGAAATGCACGAATACCGTCTGGCCAACGGCATTGCCGCACCTGGTGAAGGTCCTGACGTGTTGACGATTGTCATGGATTACAATCGGCTCGACCGCTTTCAACAGCTGGCAATGGATCTGGGCAAGCGTGGATGGACGCAATCGAGGCTCGAGAAGCTCTTCGGCGCCAACCTGTTGAGACTTTATGCGGATGTCTGGGGCGGCTAGCGCGCCGCTTTCTTGAGGGCAAGCCGCACCAGTGCATCAAGTGTGGCTCCATGCCCAAGCTCGGCTTCAGCCGCCGCGACTGCCGCACCGGCTTCGGCTGCACGGAAACCAAGGTTGGCAAGCGCAGAGACAGCATCCGAAGCAACACTCCCGGCTGCTTTAGGGGTCGCACCGACCGATCCCAATGCCACGCCGCCGACCTTGTCCTTCAACTCCATCGCAATGCGTTGTGCCAACTTGGGCCCGACACCGTTCGCGCGTGCAATCATGCTTTTGTCCTCGTGCATGATCGCCCGAGCGAGATCGTCCGCATCCAGCGCCGACAAAATGGCGAGCGCGACTTTCCCGCCCACGCCCTGCACGCCTGTCAGGAGGCGGAACCAGTCACGCTCTCCGGCCGAAGCAAAGGCGAACAGCGTCATTGAATCTTCGCGAACCTGCAATTCGGTGAAGAGAGTCACCTGGTTACCGGTCGGCCCCAGTTGTGACAGCGTGCGGGCTGAAGCCTGAACGAGGTAGCCCACGCCGCCAACATCAATCACTGCGCTGTCGGCAGTGCTTTCAACCAATTGTCCGGACAGACGCGCAATCATGGAAACTGCTTGTAAGGCGGGGTTCGCAAAAAGGGAATCACGATCGCCCCACCCGCCGCGCAGTGGCCATGTGATGGGCATGCGTGATTGCAACGGCCAGTGCGTCGGCAGCGTCTGTTCCGGTTATGCGAACCCCTGGCAAGAGCCGCGCAACCATTGCATAAATCTGTGACTTGTCGGCATTGCCCACACCCACAACGGACTTCTTGACCAGTCGGGCTGCATATTCGCCAATGTCCAGCCCTGTTCGGGCCGCCGCGAGCAGGCAGACACCTCTTGCCTGACCAAGCTTCAGGGTCGATTGCGGGTTTGCATTGACAAAGACCTCTTCAACGGCCGCCGCTTCTGGCCGATGTTCAAGCATCAAATCGATGAGCGCGCGATCAAGGGCCACCAGTCGTTCGGCCAGTGGGGCCTTGGGATCGGTTGAGATCTGGCCATTGGCTATGTGGCCGAGCCGGTTTCCCTCCGCCACAATGACGCCCCAGCCGGTTGTCCCAAGTCCGGGATCCAGGCCCAGAATGATCAGCCCAGTTTCTCCATGACTTCGTCGGGAACCTCGTAATTGCCCCAAACGGTCTGAACATCATCGTCGTCATCGAGCGCATCCAGCAGCTTCATCAGCGTGCCGGCTTCCCCTTCGCCAACGGTGACTGTCGTTTGTGGCCGCCAGGCAAGCTTGACGGTTTCGGGAGCACCCAGTCGCGCTTCAAGCGCCTTGGCCACTTCATGCAGTTCGTCCATGGCTGTCCAGATCTCGTGGCCCTCTTCAGAGGACTCAACATCGGCCGCGCCTGCTTCAAGGGCAGCCTCAAAGACGGTATCAGGATCGCCGGCCTTTGCAGGATAGATGATCTGCCCGAGACGATCGAAGGCGTGGCTGACAGCGCCCGGCGCTCCAAGATTGCCGCCATTTTTGGACACGGCCGTCCGCACATTCGTTGCCGTACGGTTACGGTTGTCGGTCAGTGCCTCGATGATCAGCGACACGCCGCCGGGACCAAAGCCCTCATAGCGGATTTCCTCGTAATTGTCGCCTTCGCCAGACGAGGCCTTGTTGATGGCCCGCTCGATGTTGTCCTTGGGCATCGATTGTGCACGGGCCGCCAACACTGCGGAGCGCAGGCGCGGGTTCATGTCCGGGTCCGGCACGCCCGATTTGGCCGCCACGGTAATTTCCCTCGACAATTTGGAAAACATTGCAGAGCGCTTCTTGTCCTGAGCACCCTTGCGATACATGATGTTCTTGAACTTGGAATGGCCTGCCATGGAAACCGTTCTGACTGAAGTTGGAATGCGCGCGCCCTAGCCCAAGGACACTCTGCAGGGCAAGTTTTCAGCCCAGACTGACCGCCGTGCCAGAGGCAGTGACCATGAGCATGGATCCGCCCTGCCCGAGCACTTCATAATCAAGGTCGACCCCAATGACGGCGTCCGCGCCCAGTGCGCGGGCTTCCTGCGCGATTTCATCCAGTGCCGTCCTTCGTGCATCCCGCAGCGTTGTTTCGTAGGAACCCGATCGACCGCCAACGATATCGCGCACGCTTGCGAACAGATCCTTGAAGATGTTTGCGCCCACAATCACTTCGCCTGTCACGATCCCCAGATATTCGCGAACTGGACGGCCTTCGATCGCCGTCGTGGTGGTTATCAGCATTGTCTTTACTCCTTCATTCAAAGCCCGAGAGCAGCCTTGTACGTATCCAGGATTGCTTCCATCTCCTGACGGTCATGCGTCTCCATTTTGCGCAACCGGACAATCTGGCGCATGATCTTCGCATCATATCCACGAGCCTTCGCCTCGGCATAGACATCGCGAATATCGTCAGCGATCCCCTTCTTCTCTTCTTCCAGCCGCTCGATTCGCTCGATCAAAAGCCGCAATTCATCAGCAGCCACAACATCACTCATCAGATTCTCCGGTTTGCAATTGAGGCGCCGCCTTAGGGCCGATCACGCGTTCTTCGCAATGCTCTCCTGCATGCGTGCCAACTGTTCCGGGGTTGCCTCTGTCTGGTGCCTTGTTTTCCAATCGGCATAGGGCATGCCGTAGACAAGGGCCCGGCCTTCGTCCTTTGTCATGCCGCCCGCTTCGGCCAGCCAGTCGCCCAGACAATTCCGGCAGAATCCAGCCAGACCCATAAGGTCAACGTTCTGGGCGTCGGTCCTGTGTCGCAAGTGGGCGACCAGTCGGCGAAATGCAGCGGCCGCAGCAGCATCGTCGATTTTTATGTCCATCATTCTTCCTTTGCGGGATTCCAAGCCCGATGGATAGCGGCTAAGGCGGTAGCGATCCAGAGGAGCTTCGCTTGACCATACCCCGCCAGCACCGCGACGTTGCACCTCGTGCACGAAAGGTGCGCATCCTCGCCACGCTCGGGCCTGCCAGCAACACGCCTGACATGATCGAGAAGCTCTTCAAGGCAGGCGCCGATGCATTTCGCATAAACATGAGCCACGGCGGCCAGCCCGAGAAGGTCGAGTTGATAAAATCGATCCGCGCACTGGAAAAGTCGCTGGGACGACCGACCACGATCGTCGCGGACTTGCAGGGACCAAAGCTGCGGGTCGGAAAATTTGCCGGCGGCACAGCCAGCCTCCAGACCGGCCAGCGGTTTACGTTGGATCGCGACCCTTCACCTGGCGATACGAAGCGGGTCTGCCTTCCGCACAAGGAGATATTTGATGCGCTCGAGATTGGCGCCCGCCTTCTCCTGGACGATGGCAAGCTGGTCCTGCGCGTGGAAAAAATGTCTGCGACCCGAATCATCACGCGCGTGGAAGTTGGGGGGCTGTTGTCAGACAACAAGGGCCTGAATGTCCCCGATGTCGTGGTGCCCATGGCGGCCCTGACCGAAAAGGACCTTTCCGATCTGAGCTTTGCACTGGAACAGGGTGTTGACTGGATCGCGCTCAGTTTCGTCCAGCGACCAGAGGATCTGGCCGATGCTCGCCGCCTGATTGCCGGAAAGGCAGCGCTTCTCGCAAAAATCGAAAAACCCGCGGCCCTTGCCCGGCTCGAGGAGATCATCGAACTTGCTGACGCGGTGATGGTTGCCCGTGGGGACCTGGGCGTCGAACTGCCGCCTGAGTCCGTCCCTCCCGCCCAGAAACGGATCGTCGAAACAGCGCGCCGGTTTGGGCGCCCCGTCGTTGTGGCCACCCAAATGCTCGAGTCGATGATCAAGGCTCCAACACCGACCCGTGCCGAAGTGTCCGACGTGGCAACGGCAATCTATGATGGTGCCGATGCCGTGATGCTGTCCGCTGAATCCGCCGCCGGGGACTGGCCCGTCGAATCCGTTGCCATGATGGACAGGATCGCCATCAACGTGGAGAGCGATCCCGCCTATGCAGCCCGTGTCCACTTCACCGAAACTCGTCCAGACCCAACGACCGCAGACGCACTTTCGGAAGCTGCATTTGACATTGTGCGAACAGTGTCTGCCAAGTGCATCATCTGTTTTACCGAATCCGGATCGACGGCCCGCCGCATCGCGCGCGAGCGGCCGCTTGTTCCCATCCTCGTACTGACGCCAAAGCTTGTGACAGCCCGTCGGCTCGGTCTTTTGTGGGGCGTGCACGCCGTCTCTACGCGTGATGTATCCTCTTTTGAAGAAATGGTCGCCAAGTCAAAGCGAATGGCGCTGCGTCAGGGCATTGCCGGAGGCGGCGATCGCGTGATCATGATGGCCGGCGTCCCGTTCGGGACCCCGGGGTCAACCAATGTCCTGCATGTCGTCCGGCTCACGGGGCAGGAGCTCAAGGGCCGCTAGCTCCGTCCTGAGCGTTTCCGCATCGGTGAAGTGATGGCCTGCAAAGCCATTGTCCCGTGCCGCAAGGACATTGGCCAGACTATCATCCACGAAAAGCCCCTCTCCCGGGGCCAAGCCAAATCGGGCCAATGCCAGCCGATAGATGTCCGGGCCCGGCTTCATCATCTTCTCGATCCCTGACACGACAATGTCGAGGAAGTGGTCAAATATCGGAGCCGTGGGCCGAAACATCGCCCAGAAGTCAGCCCCGAAATTGGTAATCGCAAAAAGCGGGACGCCATTGCCTGCCAGCTGCTCCACCAGGGAATGGACACCAGGAACCGGCCCCGGAATGGTTTCGAGCCAGCGATCAGCATAGGCGCGGAGCAACTCTTCATGCTGCGGAAACTGCGCAACACGCTCGTCGATCATCTCTGTGATCGGCCGGCCAGCATCATGCTGGTTGTGCCATTCGAGAGGCACGACATCATTGAGGAACCGATCAAGCTCGTCTTGATCGGCAATCAGCTTTGCAAAAAGGTAGCGGCGATCCCAATCGAAAAGGACACGCCCGACATCAAAGATGACCGCTTTCACGGCCATCGCGCATGTTAGCCCTGGCGAGCCTTGAAGCGACGATTCGTCTTGTTGATGACATAAGTGCGCCCACGACGACGAATGACGCGGTTGTCCCGGTGGCGGTCCTTGAGCGACTTGAGTGAATTGCGGATCTTCATGATCGCTTGCCTGTTTCTCTGTGTTCTGGAAAAAGAAGGCTGCCGCCTAAGGGGCAGATGGTCTAAAGTCAAGGCGTCCCTGCAGGAGAAGTATAGATGCGTATTGTCATTCTGATTTGTGCCGCCGCGTTCCCCCTGGCAGCCTGCGCGGCCAAACTTCCCCCGGTTGAAGTCACTCGCTTCCATGTCAGCCAGAGCATCCAGACGGGAACCGTCGCTACCCGCGCCATGGGGGAACTGGATGGGTCCAGCATCGAATTCCAGACCTATGATGCCGCTGTCAAACGCGAGTTGGCCCGACTGGGTTATACTGAGGGGCCAGATCCCGCATATTCGGTCGAAATCGGCTTCTCCCGTGAAGCGCGCAACAGGATTGCGAAGAGCTCTCCAGTAACGATCGGCATTGGCGGAGGAAGCTTCGGTCGGAATGTCGGAATCGGGCTGGGGACGAGCTTCGGCATAGGCGGAGACGGTAGCCGCAAGGTGATCATTTCGCGGCTTGAAGTCCGCCTGAAGCGCAATGCCGACGGCAGCGTCCTTTGGGAAGGCCGGGCACAGACAGAAGCACCATCAAACGCACCATCAGCCCAGCCCGGCCTTGCCGCGGAAAAACTGTCGCGTGCGCTTTTCGAAGGCTTCCCCGGCGAATCGGGAAAGACGGTTCTTGTTCCCTGACGACCTGACACGCTTGCCCGTTGCCCCGTGATGGGCTTAACTGCGCCTATGGGCATGAACATCAACGCCGCCTTTGACAGCGGAAATATCGTCGTCACCTCGATCGATGGACACTCGGCCACTCTGGAAATCCGCAAGGATGCGCATTCGGATTTCTACCAATGGTTTCATTTTCGTGTGTCTGGCGCGCGCGGTCAGCAGTTGACACTTCGGATCACCAATTGTGGAGAATCAGCCTATCCCGATGGCTGGAAAAACTATCGTGCGCGCTATTCGGATGATCGCTCCGACTGGAAATGCGCAGAAACCGAATACAAGGATGGCGTCCTGACAATCCGGCACACGCCGGCACTGGACACAATATGGTTCGCCTATTTCGCCCCCTATTCCATGGAGCGGCATCACGACCTGATTCAGCGGACGGCGGCCTGCCCCGGTGTCGAGCTGATCGAGCTGGGCCGTTCGATCGAAGAGCAACCCGTAGACTGCCTTCGAATGGGCAACGGTCCTGTGCAGGTGTGGCTCTATGCCAGGCAACATCCAGGCGAAAGCATGGCTGAATGGTGGATGGAAGGCGCATTGGAACTCCTGACCGATCCGCGCAGCAACACTGCACTGAAACTACGGGAGAAGTGCACGGTGCATGTGGTTCCCAACATGAACCCCGACGGGTCCCGCCGGGGCCATCTCCGCACCAATGCCGTTGGCGTCAACCTCAATCGCGAATGGGCCGAACCCTCCGCCGAACGAAGCCCGGAAGTATTGTGCGTTCGAAATGCCATGGATGAAACCGGCGTGCACTGGGCAATGGACATTCATGGTGATGAAGCCATTCCTGCAAACTTCATCGCCGGATTTGAAGGAATCCCGAACTGGACCGAATTTCAAGGCAAGCGCTTCTATGCATTTCGCACGGCGCTGGCCGAACAGACCGCCGATTTTCAGACCCGGCTTGGCTATCCTGCTTCTGCCCCCGGTCGCGCGAACCTCACCATGTCAACCAATCAGCTTGCCAACCGCTTTTCCCATCTGGGATGCGTGTCCATGACGCTTGAGATGCCGTTCAAGGACCATGATCCTAATCCCGATTCGAACCGCGCTTGGCACCCCGAACGCTGCCGCGCATTGGCGAAGTCCTGCCTGGACGTCCTGGCACGGAGCATATGACGTGACTGTCTTCAGGCTCATTGAAGATGATCTGACCGGGCCTGAGATTGCTGCACTGCTGCAAGTGCATCTCGATTCGATGCATGAGCATTCGCCTCCGGGCAGCGTGCATGCACTCAACCTTGATGCGCTTCGCAGCCCGGATATCAGTTTCTGGTCAGTGTGGGATGGCACGCAGCTTGCCGGATGTGGCGCGCTGAAGGAGCTTGGCCCTGACAGCGGCGAAATCAAGTCCATGAGAACTGCCAAAACGCATCTGAGACGCGGCGTCGCATCGCAGGTCCTGTCCCACATGCTGGCCATCGCCAGGGGACGTGGCTACCGGCAGATCTTTCTCGAGACGGGATCGGGATCGCCCTTTTTACCGGCGCATCGGCTCTACGAGCACTTCGGATTTCAGCCTTGCGGACCATATGCGGACTATAAGGATGATGTTTTCAGCCGATATTACACGCTCATCCTATAGGCTTTGACACCTCGCCAAGTCCGTGCGTTTGGGTTAGGCCGCGCCCGAATCGCCAACCCTGGAGCCAAACACCAAATGCCAACGCTTGTGCTAATCCGTCACGGTCAGTCCGCATGGAACCTCGAAAACCGCTTCACAGGCTGGTGGGACGTCGACGTGACCGAAAAGGGCGCTGCCGAAGCGCGAGCCGCCGGCGCCTTGATGCGGGACAAAGGCCTTGATTTCGATTGTACGTTCACCTCGCTCCAGACACGCGCGATAAAGACGCTCAACCTCGCGCTTGAGGAAATGGGTCGCCTTTGGCTTCCCGTGGAAAAGGATTGGCGCCTGAATGAACGGCACTATGGCGGCCTGACTGGGCTGGACAAGGCAGAGACGGCTGCACGACATGGTGATGAGCAGGTGAAAATCTGGCGCCGCAGCTTTGATGTTCCTCCGCCGCCCATGGAGCCCGGCGGTCCATATGACCTGTCTTCAGACCGTCGCTATGCCGGGATCAAGGTTCCCGCGACCGAAAGCCTGAAGGATACCATTGCACGGGTGCTGCCCTATTGGGAGGCCCGCATCGCGCCTGCCCTTCGGTCCGGGCAGCGTGTTCTGATTTCGGCGCACGGCAATTCCTTGAGGGCGCTGGTCAAGCACCTTTCGAACATTCCCGATGACGAGATTACTGGCCTCGAAATCCCGACGGGCCAGCCAATCGTTTACGATCTCACGGACGATCTTGGCGAACGCGAGCGCTATTACCTCTCCGAACGCTGAGCATACATGGCCGCATCCGCGCGCGCGAGGACAGTTTCGACGTCATCGCCCGAGCGGACCATTGTCAGCCCGGCAGTGACGCTGACCCTGATCACGTTCCGGCCAAGATCCACAGGTTCAGCCGCAACGCGTTGCGCCAGCAACTCTGCCTTGCCTTTGGCCGAGGCCTCATCAAGATGGTCCAGAATAAGTCCGAACTCGTCTCCGCCGATCCGGGCCACAGTGTCCCCTGCTCGCAGACTGGACTTCAACACTCGCGCAACATGCAGGAGAACTGCATCACCTGACTGGTGCCCATGGCAATCATTGATGGCCTTGAGGCCATTCACGTCGACAAAAAGAACCGCTGCCGGCGTCTTGTGACGCGCCGCCTGGTGCAGCACCCGTTCCAGCTCCCGCAGAAAGGCCCGCCGGTTTGCAAGCGGCAGCAATGTGTCCGTGTCTGCAAGGCGTTCCAATTCTTCCAACCGCGCGCGAAGATCTTCCAGCGCAGCCTTCAATCCGTCATTTTCATCGGCAAGCTGCCGAATAACCTCGCTATCGAGCCGTTCCAAAGTACGTCCCCCAAACGCTACCCAGTGGCTTTCACAGTATAACGCCACTTGGCAGCGAAACCAAATTTCCTTTGTGACCGGGATCACACTCCCGCCGCGTTGCGCTTGGCGAATGTGGAGGCTAAAGGCCTAGAGCCTTGAGTCATGGCAACAGGGCAAGCTTTCATTATGAGCGAAGTCAGACCGCTAGTCGGCATCATCATGGGCAGCACGTCTGACTGGGAGACGATGCGCCACGCTGCAGACGCGCTTGACGCCCTTGGGATCGCGCACGAGACGCGCGTCGTGTCCGCACATCGCACACCAGAGCGGCTTTACGACTATGCGAAGGGCGCGGCGGGCAGAGGATTGAAGGTTATCATAGCCGGAGCCGGCGGAGCGGCGCACCTGCCTGGAATGGCCGCGTCAATGACAACCCTTCCCGTGTTGGGCGTCCCAGTCGAATCGAAAGCCCTGAGTGGAATGGACAGCCTTCTGTCAATCGTCCAGATGCCCGGTGGTGTTCCCG
>CAYSCC010000005.1:0-15798 GCA_964429375.1 uncultured Chakrabartia sp. | reverse complement strand
TGGCCATCCCGCCAAGCCGTTCATCGTCCAGGGCATCAAGGACATCGGCGAGGAGCCGGGACGCACCCTCACGCAGCCGCCCTGCCCCGCCGTGGTCCGGATCTGCAAGGAAGCGGCCCGCCGCAGCGGCAACGTCCATATGACGCATCCGGCGAGCCACAACAGCGGGCGTAAGGAAATTGTCCTTGAGAAACAGGGCGAGCGTATCGCCTATGCGGTTCTTGTTGCGCGGGATAATGGCTGTGTGGGGGATCGGCAGGCCAAGCGGGTGCCGAAACAGGGCCGTGACGGCGAACCAGTCTGCAAGACCGCCGACCATTGCCGCTTCAGCAAAAGCCTTCACAAAACCGATTGCGGGATGAAAATCCTCAAAGGCACGCGCGAGCAGATACAGGCCAGCCATGGCCAGCAACATGCCCGTTGCAACGCGCTTCATGCCCGCCGCCCCGTTCTGGACTGGAAACCGAACAGGCGCCTTGAACAGGGAGTGATGCTTGGCCGCTATAGCGCTACTCTGCGGGTTCGATGGCCTGATCGGCTCGCGGATGGAAGCGACCTGCCACGCGTTTCCAGAACCCTTTGGCCAGAAGGCGCGGCGGCCTGGCAGGCTGCTCGCCCTCTCCGCCGGTCGTCAGCCAATAGGACAGCCATGGGCCCACGCGCGCTTCCGCGCCAACCGCGAGACTGAACGTTGCCGGAACAATCAGGAGGGTCAGCAGGGTTGAAACGATCAGCCCACCAATCACCGTGATGCCCATGGGTTGCGAAAAGCTGCCATCGCCTGACAGGGCCAAGGCCGTCGGCACCATGCCAGCAACCATGGCAACGGTTGTCATCACAATGGGCTGCGCACGCTTGTGGCCAGCGTCCATGATTGCCGTGAACTTGTCGACGCCCTTGTCCATTTCCTCTAGCGCAAAATCCACGAGAAGGATCGAATTTTTCGCGACAATGCCAAACAGCATCAGCATGCCGATCAGCACGGGCATGGAAATCGGCATGCTCGCGAGCTTCAGCGCAAGGACGCCGCCCAATGGCGCGAGCAGCAACGATCCCATGTTGACCAGCGGCGGAATAAACCGGCGATAAAGCAGGACAAGAACCGCAAAGACGGACGACACGCCCGTGACCAGCGCAATGAGGAAGTTCTTGATCATTTCTTCCTGCCATTTGGCTTGGCCCAGCGTCAATTTGGTCACACCGGACGGCAGGTTGGCCATTGATGGCAGCGCATCAATCTTCTTGTTCGCCTCGCTCGTCACATAGGGTTTGCCGGTATCCGGGTTGACAGCCAAGTCAGCTCCAATCGAAATGCGCCGGTTCTGGTTGGTCCGCTGAATTGTCGTAGGGCCAGCACCAAAACTGATTTCTGCAATTGTCTTGAGCGGCACCGAGCCACCACTTGCGGTGGGGACTGGCAAGTTCTCGACCGTCGCAAGCGAACGTCTCGATTCCTCGGAAAGAGCAACCCGGATGGGAACCTGGCGGTCCGACAGCGAAAATTTGGCGCTGTTCTGGTCAATATCGCCGATCGTCGCAATCCGGATCGTCTGCGACAGGGCGGCCGTCGTGACGCCCATGGACGCCGCCAGATCGGTGCGAGGCTTGATCGTGATTTCCGGTCGCTGAAGATCGCCATTGATGCGCGGGGCGACGATTTCCTTCACGCCGGTCATTTCCTCTGCAATCCGCCGCGCAGTGGCGAGCAGCTTGTCAGGGTCGCTGCCCCCAAGCGTGATTGTGATGTCCCGTCCGGAAAAGCCCCCATTCTGGGACTGGAAATTCACCCGCGCATCGGGGATTTCCTGGAATCGTTTCGCCCATTGCTTTTCGAACTGCTCGCTCGTGTAGTCGCGTTCATGAGGGAGGCGGAGATAGACACTCGCCCGCGCCGGATTGATGTCGGCAAATGCCTTCACGCCCGGTGCATCCTCCTTCAGCATCTTCTGAATCTGGTCAGTCACGTCGCGCGTCTGCTTGAGCGTTGACCCGGGTACCATTTCCACACGCACGGAACTGTAGTCAAAATCGAGGGTCGGCTGAAACGTGAACGGAAGCGATGCAATCGTCAGCACCGTCATGACAAGCGACAGGAACCCTGCTCCCACAATCCAGCGACGATGGCCCAAAGACCAGCGGAGTACCTTGATATAGGTGTCCATCAGCTTGCCTTCGCCGTGCGACGCTTCACCCTGTGCCTTCAGGAAGTAGGCCGCGATCATCGGCGTGATCATGCGCGCGACACCGAGGCTCATCAGCACCGCTGCGACAACCGTGAACCCGAAATTCTTGAAGAACTGGCCGGAAACGCCCGGCATCAGCCCAACCGGCAAGAACACGGCGACGATCGAAAAAGTCGTCGCCACCACAGCCAGACCAATTTCATCCGCAGCGTCGATGGCAGCCTGATACGCGGACTTGCCCATGCGCATGTGCCGGACGATATTCTCGATTTCAACGATCGCGTCGTCGACCAGCACGCCTGCAACCAGGCTCAGGGCAAGCATCGAGATGGTGTTCAGGCTGAAGCCAAGCAAATCCATGAACCAAAACGTCGGGATGGCCGACAGCGGGATTGCGATGGCTGAAATAAGCGTGGCCCTGCGATCGCGCAGGAACAGAAAGACGACAAGGACAGCAAGCACTGCTCCCTCGATCATCGAGGTCAACGACCCCTTGTACTGGGCCTTTGTGTAATCGACGGACGTGTAGAGCTCGGTGAAGCTGACACGCGGGTTTTCCTTATGAATTTTTTCCAGCTCTTTCTGGACAGCTTCATAGACTTTGACGTCTGAGGCACCCTTCGCGCGCTGGATGGAAAAGGACAGCACCTGGCGACCATCCATGGTTCCCAACTGGCGCTGCTCGCCATACAGGTCCCGAACCTCTGCAATGCTGGAGAGTTTGACCGTTCGGCCACCACCGATCGCAATATCGGTATCCCCAAGCTGATAGGCATTGCGTGCGTTGCCCAGGACGCGCAACGACTGTTCGGACCCGGCAATTTCGGTCCGTCCGCCGGCCGCGTTGACGTTGACCTGCCGCAACTGTGAATTGACCTGCGCTGCCGTGATACCAAGAGACTGCAGCCGTGCCGGATCAAGGATCACCCGAATTTCGCGATTGACGCCGCCCCCACGTGACACAACCGCCATGCCGGGGATGCCCTGAAGCCGTTTGATCACAACGTCATCCACGTACCAGCTCAACTGTTCAAGCGTCATGTCAACGGCTTCAGCCGAGATATAGGCGATCGGGTTGCCGGTCGTGTCCTCGCGCTCAACCTGTGGTTCGAGAATGCCATCGGGCAAGTCGCTACGCACCTTTGTCAGTGCGTCACGGATATCGTTCACGCCCCTGTCAATGTCTGTACCAAGCGCAAACTGGACAAAGGTCGACGACGTCCCTTCGCGCACCGAGGAATTGATTTCCTCGACACCATTGATCGACCGCAGCGATGCCTCAACAATCTGGGTCACCTGCTTTTCAAGCTCAGGCGGCGCCGCACCGGGCTGTGTGATGTTGACCCTGGCCCCCGGGAACTCGATATCCGGATTGTCGTTCACATCGAGCCGCGAAAAACTGACCATGCCTGCAAGCAGCAGAGCGATGAACAGGACGATCGGCGGCACCGGATTGCGGATGCACCAGGCCGAAATGTTACGGAAACTCATGACACAGTGCCCTTATCTTGCGACCTTGGGCCGCTCAGGAATGACAGTCTCTCCGGGATTGAGGAACGCGCCCGCCGTCAGCACAATCCGTTCTTTCCCCGTCAGGCCTGACAACACCGGAATACCCACACTCGTCACAGAGCCAACCTTGACATCGCGGCGCGCAACCTTGTTGTCCTTGCCGACGATCAAAACAAAATTTCCCTTGTCATCGCTCTGGACGGCGGACTCCGGCAGCAATGGGGCCTGGATCGTCCCGCTCATGATTTCCGCGGTGGCAAATCCCCCTGGCCGAAGTGCCTTGTTGTAACCAAGCGCAATGCGCGCGACCCCCTGCCGCGCCTGCGGGTCAATCACGGGGGACAGCTGCCAGATTCGCCCGGTAAACGATTCCGGCGTCCCAACAGGCGTGACCTTGGCCGCAAAGCCTTCGCTCAGGCGCGCGAGATCGCCTTCTGCCAGTTGTGCCTTGAGCTCCATTTCACCGTCGCGGGCAAGCCGGAAAAGAACGCCCGACCCTGCCCCGACGACCTGACCGGGTTCAACAGCCCGCGTCAGGACAAGTCCCGCAGCAGGCGCCCGGATATCAAGACGGCCAATCCTTGCCTGGCCAGCGCCTAGCTGAGCTTGCGCAACGGCAACCCGTGCCCGGGCAGCATCGCGCGTGGCGGTCTTGCGGTCGAGATCGGCCTTGGAGATATAGCCTCTAGCAACCAGGGCGCTGGCGCGATCCAGTTCGGCCTGGGCAAGACGAGCGTCGGCCTGTGCCACGCCCACATTCGCGGCAAGCTGGCTGGCCTCCTGCGACTGGACCGACCGTTCGATCGAAGCGAGCACCTGCCCCTGACGGACCCAATCACCCGGTTCAACCCATACGCGTGATACCATCCCGCCTTCACCGACGACGCCGACGGGCATCTCACGCCGCGCGCCGAGCGATCCTGTCGCCGTGATGAGATTCGTAACAGCAGTCTGGCCCGGGACAATAACGGTCACCCGGGGAACCTGCTTGTTGGCGTTCTTGTCCGCTGCAGACCCGCCCGCGCTGCCGCGACCGAAAATCATATAGGCGGCGACAGCCAAAGCGAGAAGGATCAGACCCGCGATGATGAGGTTGCGCCGCTTGCGCCGGGCAGCACCATCCTCGTCGAGAAGATAGCCCAGGTCCGAAGCCTGGTGCGAGATGCTTGATTCGTAGTTCATAATATTCCGCTTTCAGGCCTGGCGCACAGGCATTGTCCTTGAGATTGGCAACTGTATTATATCAATAAGTCACCGATCTCAAGTCTGATTGCGGCACGCCATCCCTCGGCCACGGCTGCTCTTTGCGTCATTCTGCTGCAGTGCGCAATAGATTTCAGGCAATTCCGCTGGAAACCGGCGTGTACTTGCTCACAGTGACTCGGCTGTTTACCCTGTGTTTCCTCTTGATGGGAGATGTCGGATGGGCGGTGTACTTGGCTGGATCATTTTCGGGGCCGTGGCAGGAGCATTGGGCAAGCTGATCATGCCCGGCAAGGACCCAGGGGGGTTTGTGATCACGACTCTGCTGGGCATCGCGGGCTCAGTTGGCGCAAACTATGCCGCGCCTATCGTCGGGCTTTCCGCGGATGGCAGCATACTCAAGGAACTGGGATTTGCCATCGTTGGCGCTGTTGCCCTGCTTGCGCTTTACCGGATGCTGAAGGGCAGAACTGCCTGACAGAAGTCGTTCAGGAACGGTGCAGCCCCGAGAATGCTATGACGGAGCGGCCGGACCTGCTGTTGCAGGTTTCCGGGAAGTCGGGAATGGAGATTGGTCAATGAAGACAGGTTTGTGTGCTGCCGCAATGGCAGCAGTTGCAATGGTGCCAGCGGCAGCGGGTGCCGAAATTTCTCAGACACCGATTTCAGGCACGCGCCTTGACGTGACTGCCCGGGGGGACGTGCTGCGCGTTCCCGACATTGCCGTTATCAGCGCAGGTGTCACGACGAACGCGCCCGATGCAGCAGGAGCCCTGCGTGACAATGCAAGCAGGATGAGCCGCGTGCTCGCCGCCCTCAAGAGGGCTGGAGTTGCAGACAAGGATATCACCACATCCTCCATCAGCCTTTCCCCGCAATATCGCTATGTCGAAAATCAGGCACCCGTGATTGTCGGATACCAGGCTTCCAACCAGGTTACCGTACGTTTCCGCGATATAGCGAAGTCCGGCGCCATTCTCGATCTTCTCGTCAAGGAAGGATCAAACCAGATCAGCGGCCCTACCCTCACGATTGACAAGCCGGAAGCCGCCCAGGACGAAGCGCGCATCGCGGCAATCAAGGCCGCTCGTGCGCGGGCCAACCTCTATGCCACTGCACTGGGGCTCAAGGTTGCGCGGATCGTCTCGATTTCGGAGTCGGAAGGCTATTCCGGCGGCCCGATGCCTGTAATGGCCGTCCGCAGCATGGATTCGGCTGCGAAGACCGAGATCATGCCAGGAGAGCAGGCGATCAGCGTGAACGTGTCCGTCGTCTTCGAGCTGCAGTAGCGCGTCCGGCTGGTGCTATTTCACCCGCGCCCGGAATCTGATCGAAAAGCTTGAATTCGGCGCCATTGTGCCTTGCGGGCTCAGGCGGATTGCATTGACGGCCGCGTCATAGCCCACCGCAGGGCTATAGGCGTAGCTCGCGCCATTGGTGTTCGAGTAGGCCAGATTGGAGGCACTGAACGTCAGGCCGCTTGTTCCCGCGACAAACTCGAAGTTTGTTGCAAGCGGACCGCCGTCATCAATGTCGCCATTGTAAAACTCGAGAGTGGAGGGCAGCGGGTCGGTCAGGATCACGCTCCCGGCGTCAACCGGGCTGGAGTTCGAGTTGGAGACCGTCAACGTATAGAGGATGTCCGCGCCCGGGATGGCGAACCGGTTTGGATCTGTGGCGACCGTTGCATAGGGAGCGGACGACTTGACCACTGAGAGCGACGGCATTGGGCAATAGCTGATGGCCTGAATGCCGATTGCCTGCTGACCGGTCGAATTTTCACCAGCCGTGAATGGGTAGTTGCCATAGCGGACCTCTACCTGGCTCACCGGTTGGGCAAAGCTTGCGGATATCGTCCCCGTCGTCGCGTTGTTCCCGCTGCTGCCCGTGCCGCCGCTCTGCCGGACCGTCAGTGAAAGCGGCGATGAAACTGCGCCTAGAAGCTGGCTGGAACTCGCGTTTGAATGTGGACCGGACGCCGTGTTGTTGGTCCCGAAGGGCGTAGACAGGGATGGATCGTAGCTTGTCGCGCCAGTGACACCATTGACTTGAAGCCAGTCGCGAAACTGGTTTGCCGAAAAGTCGATATCATTGAGCTGGATCGTAAAATCCCGGATCGGCGCCGCAAAGGTAAAGCGCGTGACGACGACCCGCGAGTTGCCCGCCACGTCAGCCGTTCGGCCTGTAAAAACACCGCCAACGACGAGGTTTCGTGCGGCCGTTCCATCCGTGATGAGCGAAGAGATGGCAGGCATCTGCTGCCCCCCTGCAACCGACGATGAAAGGCCATTGGTCGTCCACGCTACCGTAAAGGTCTGGCTGCCCAGAGCCGTGCTTGTCGCGTTGTAGGTATAGCTATTCGCGTAGTTGAGGGTGGCGGCAGCCTGGCTGGCAAATGAAAAACTGTACTGGTTTGCCGTCGGGCAAGAGGCGTGTGCCGTGCTGACCATCGCGATGCTGGCAGTCACGGCAATCAGAATCTTGGTGACTGTCTTTGCTCGCCGCATGTCAGGGACCTATTCGATACAGTAACGGCTATAGGAATTTTTTGGTTAAGGTCGGGTAACCAATAACAGGTGTCGGAACGAAACAGGGTTTCCATCAGCAACTGATTCCGCCTAAACCCCTGTCATGAGCACTCGCACCACTTCCGACAAAGTCGATCCTGTCATTGAATCGCGCGCCGACATGATTGGCGTTTTTTCCGGTGGCGAAAAGCCGGCGGAGCGCTGGCGCATTGGCACCGAACACGAAAAATTCGTGTACAGAACAAGCGATCACAGTGCCCCCTCCTATGACGCACCCGATGGCATTCGCAATCTTCTGATGGCACTGACCCGCTACGGGTGGGAACCGGTGATGGAAGGCGACAATGTCATCGCGCTTTCAGGTGCCGATGGTGCGATCAGCCTGGAACCGGCAGGGCAACTGGAACTGTCCGGCGCCCCGCTTGAAAACATTCACCAGACCTGTGCCGAAACCGGTCGGCATTTGAAACAGGTCAAGGAAGTTGGCGCGGAGCTGGGTCTCGGGTTTCTCGGGCTCGGCATGTGGCCGGACAAGACACGGGCCGAACTGCCCATCATGCCAAAGGGACGGTATGCCATCATGCTCCGCCACATGCCGCGCGTGGGGACCATGGGCCTGGACATGATGCTGCGGACCTGCACCATCCAGACAAATCTCGACTATTCGTCTGAAGCGGACATGGTGAAGAAGTTTCGGGTCAGCCTGGCGCTTCAGCCGCTCGGCACTGCGCTTTTTGCCAACTCTCCGTTTACCGAAGGAAAGCCCAATGGCTTTCTGTCCTACCGCAGCAATATCTGGACGGACACCGACCCGCATCGGACGGGCATGTTGCCATTCGTCTTTGAAGATGGCTTCGGCTATGAACGCTATGTCGACTATATGCTCGACGTTCCGATGTATTTTGTCTTTCGCGATGGCCGCTACATTGATGCTGCCGGCCTGAGTTTCCGGGACTTCCTTAAAGGGAAGCTTTCCGTTCTGCCGGGTCAGGTGCCCACCATTGGGGACTGGAACGACCATCTTTCGACCGCCTTCCCCGAAGTGAGACTCAAAAGCTTTCTTGAGATGCGCGGCAGCGATGGTGGCCCCTGGAACCGGATATGTGCCCTGCCTGCACTCTGGGTCGGACTACTCTATGACGCAAATTCGCTGGATGCGGCTTGGGATCTGGTCAAGGGCTGGACAATTGACGATCACCGGACAATCCGCGCCGCAGTCCCGAAAGAGGGCTTGTGCACCGTCATGCCGGACGGGCGCACGCTCCAGGATATCGGCAAACAGGTCCTCGATATCGCCCGCAGCGGGCTGAATGCCCGCGGACAGGTCAACTCTATGGGTGATAACGAAAGCGGGTTTCTGAACCCGCTTCAGGACATTGTCGATTCAGGCATGTCTCCGGCCCACCAGTTGCTCGAAAAATTCAACGGTGAGTGGAAGGGCGACCTTGGTCGTGTCTACGACGAACTGAGTTTCTGAAGCCTCAAAAACTTCCCCTGCCGAAGCAGGGGAAGCTCAGGATCAATGTTCCTTGTTGGCCCAGATTGCCTGATAGCTGCCCCAGCACAGACCAGCAAAGATCAGCAGGAAGATGATCGATGCAATGCCTGCGCGATGCCGGGCTTCGAGCTTTGGCTCTGCTGTCCAGATCAGGAAGGCGGTCACGTCCTTGGCCATCTGATCAACAGTTGGCTTGGGGGCGCCTTCGCCATAGGTAACCTGGCCATCGGTCAGGAGCGGCGGTGCCATTGAAAGGTTCAAATTGGCAAAATAGGGATTGTAGTGCAGTCCCGGGCCCGGCTGCGCGTCCTTGGGAAGATTCGCTGGCGGATCCTGAAAACCTGTCAGAAGCGAGTAGACATAGGCCGGTCCCCCTTCACGAGCCTTCGTCATGAGCGAAAGATCGGGCGGGGCTGCATTGTTGTTTGCCGCGCGCGCTGCGATCTCGTTCGCATAGGGTGACGGGAATTTGTCAGACGGCAGATTCTTGCGGGTAGCGGCCTCTCCGGTGTCCGGATTGATTGACGGCTGTTCCTGGGCCCATTCGGCGGCAATGGTCTTGATCTGACCCGGCGTGTAGCCGATCCCGGTCAGATCCCCGAAGGACACCAGCCGCAGCGAGTGGCATGCCGAACAGACTTCCTTATAGACCTGGAAGCCGCGCTGAAGCTGCGCATGGTCAAACTTGCCAAGGGGGCCGTCGCTGGAGAATGCAACTTCCTTCGGCTCCTTGTGGAACTTCTCGGACACTGACTCTTCAGCGGCCTCGCGCGGCATCAATGCCGCGACGAGCAATGCCGCAACAAAACCCAGACCGCCCAGAAAGGCAATAATACGGATCATGGTCTATAGCCCCCTTAAGCCGCTTTGTGCTTCGCCAGTACTGCCTCGGTAATCGAGTTCGGCAGTGGCAGCGGACGCTCAATCCGCGAAACGATTGGCAGAATGATGAGGAAATGCGCGAAATAATAGGCGGCGGCGATTTGGCCCAGACGCACCCAAGGTTCCGCTGCCGGCTTCATGCCGCAAATCCCCAGAATGACAATATCCACCATCAAGGCCCAGAAGAACCACTTGTACAAAGGTCGGTAGCTCGCCGACCGGACCGGTGAATTGTCGAGCCAGGGCAGGATGAAGAGCAGCAGGATTGATGAGAACATTGCAATCACGCCCCACAGCTTTGCCGGGATCCAGAGAAAATCGACCGTGAAGGCGCGAAGGATCGCGTAGAACGGCCAGAAATACCATTCCGGAACGATATGGGCCGGCGTCGAAAGCGGATTTGCCGGAACATAATTGACAGGCTCGCCCAACATGTTCGGCGCGAAAAACAGGAGCATGGCAAAGACGATCATGAAGATCGCCAGCCCGAAACCGTCCTTGGCCGTATAATAGGGATGGAACGGCACAGTATCCTGCTCACCCTTGACCTCAACCCCTGTCGGATTCGAAGAGCCCGGGATGTGCAGCGCCCAAACGTGCAGAACAATCACGGCTGCAATGACGAACGGCAGCAGGTAATGCAGTGAAAAGAAGCGATTGAGCGCGGCATTGTCCGGGGCGAAACCACCGAGCAGCCACTGCCGGATCGGTTCACCGACAATGGGAATTGCTGAGAAGAACCCTGTGATCACCTGCGCGCCCCAGAAGCTCATCTGCCCCCAGGGAAGCACATAGCCCATGAACGCAGTCGCCATCATGAGAAGGAAAATGACGACGCCCAGCAGCCAGACCATTTCGCGCGGCGCCTTGTATGAACCATAGTAGAGGCCGCGGAATATATGCAGGTAAACCACGATAAAGAACATGGTCGCACCATTTGCGTGTGCATAACGCAGGAACCAGCCCGCATTCACATCGCGCATGATGTGTTCAACCGAGTCAAAGGCAACCGCCCCGTTGGCGGCATAGTGCATCGCAAGCACGATGCCCGTGACGATCTGGATGACAAGCGCCGCACCGGCAAGCACGCCAAAATTCCAGAAATAGTTGAGATTGCGGGGAACCGGATAACCAGCACCAATCGCATTATAGACCAGCCGCGGAAGCGGGAGTTTCTGATCCATCCACTGCATGAAGGGATGGGTCGGCTCGTAGTGCTTAGCCCAGGGGAAGCTCATGTTCTTCTATCCTCAACCGATCTGGACAACAGTGTCTGACGTGAACGCATACTCGGGAACGACCAGGTTCTTCGGCGCCGGACCCTTGCGGATGCGGGCAGCCGTATCATAGTGCGAACCATGGCAAGGGCAGAAATAGCCGCCAAAATCCCCGCGCACCTCACCTTCAGCAGCGCCCAGCGGCACACAACCAAGATGGGTGCATACACCGAGCGTAATCAGCCAGTTTTCCTTGCCGGGCTTGGTGCGGGCATCAAGTGTTTCGGGGTCGCGCAGGCTGCCCATGTCGACTTTTTTCGCGCTTTCGATCTCCGCGGGAGTCAGATTGCGAATGAAGATCGGCTGCTTGCGCCAGCTGGTCTTGATCGCCTGACCCGGCTGGATAGCGGAAAGATCCACTTCAATCGATGCGAGCGCGAGCACGTCTGCCGACGGGTTCATCTGGTTGATGAGCGGCAATGCGACCGCAACAACCCCGACGCCTGCAAAGCTTACCGCGGCGATATTAATGAAATCGCGGCGCCTGACGCCGTCCTCCACCCCCGCATTGTCTGACGGAACAGTTTCGACCACTGCCATGAGATAACCTGCCCTTTTTCAACTCTATCAGACCACAGTTCCAGTGACATCCGCCCTTGAAACTGCCAACCCCCGTCGCCCGAGGCCGGGCGATTGGCGTGGCCAATAGCGGCTTGCTCGAAAGTTGCAAACAGCCAATTTGTGGTTCTTGTGCACATTATGGAAACTCCCCTATCGCGGCGCCATGCGGATCGCACTTTATCAGCCTGAAATCCCCGGCAACGTCGGCGCTATTCTGAGGCTCGCAGCCTGTTTTTCTGTGCCTGTCGACATTATCGAGCCCTGCGGCTTCATTTTTTCGGATGCACGGCTCAAACGCGCCGGGATGGACTATATCTCGCATGTCGAGGTCGTTCGCCACACAGATTGGAGTGCATTTTCAAGCGCTGTAGGCGGGCGCCTGATTCTCCTGTCCAGCAAGGCCGAGACGCGCCTGACTGATTTTGCCTTTGCCAGTACGGACACCCTACTCATGGGACAGGAAAGCGCCGGAGTGCCTGATCTGGTGCGAGCCCGATGCGATGCGCGCGTTCGAATTCCGCTCAATCCTGCCGTTCGATCCTTGAACATTTCTGTTGCGACGGGCATCGCGCTTTCGGAAGCCCTTCGCCAGACAGGAAACTTGCCTGCATGATCACACTAGACGACCAGCAAGCCTCCGCCCGCCAGTGGTTTGAGAGCCTGCGTGACCGAATTTGCGCTGCCTTCGAATCGATTGAGCGCGAAGCGGGCAGCGATGCTTGCTTTTCCTACACGCCCTGGAACCGCGACAATGATCCGCAGGCCGCCGGAGGGGGGGGGGTTCGCGGTGTCATGAAGGGGCGCGTCTTCGAAAAGGTCGGAGTCAATGTCTCAACCGTGGGCGGAGCCTTCTCAGGTGATTTTGCCAAGACGATTCATGGTGCGGAGAGCGATCCCAGCTTTTTCGCTACGGGAATAAGTCTGGTTGCGCACATGGCCAATCCGCATGTGCCGGCCGTGCATATGAACACGCGATTCCTGGTAACGCAGAAGCGCTGGTTCGGCGGTGGCGCCGATCTCAACCCGCCCATTCCCTATGCCCAGGATACAGCAGATTTCCATGCCCGTCTGAAACAGGCCTGCGACGCGCACGGCGCCGACTATTACGAACGCTTCAGCAAGTGGGCAGAAGAATATTTCTGGATCCCGCATCGCAATGTTGCTCGCGGAGTTGGCGGTATTTTCTATGATCACCTGGAAGGGGATTTTGACGCCAATTTCGCGTTTACCCGCGATGTGGGCGAAGCGTTTCTCGACATTTTTCCAGCCATAGTCCGGCGCAGGATGTCGCAGGGTTTTACTGAGGCCGAAAAGGCCGCGCAGCTGGAATGGCGGGGCCGCTATGCCGAATTCAATCTTGTCTATGACCGTGGAACATTGTTCGGTCTCAAGACAGGGGGGAACATCGATGCAATCCTGATGAGCCTGCCGCCGCTTGCAACCTGGAGCTAACGCGGCAACGCCAATTGCCGATAAACTGCGGCTCCGACAAGCAGCAGGAGTAGAGCGGTTGCGGCGCCAATAAATGACCGCAGCAGCGCAATTCCGTCGCCGAGAATGTCCTTGGGCAGAATGATGTTCATCAAAATGCCGAAAACCGCGTTGGCCGCCGAAGCGGCAATGATTGCAACAACCACGATCAATGCCACGAACCCGGCGATGCGCCACCCGTTTCCGGCCGACAGCGCAATGGAACGGCCAATGGCCCTGAACGGGTTTGCAATCCGCTCTGCCATCTGGGCGGGAGCCGCAAGCATCAAGCGACCGATCAGGTAGATCCCCGGTACAAGCAGAAGGAAAAGTCCCGACACGATGATCAGCTGTGTCAGCCAGTTGAGAATGATGGCGCTAGGAAGCAGCCTGAAAGCGCTTTTCAATGCTTCACCCACCGTCAATCGTCCCGGATCGAGGAGCAACGACAAGATAGCCGCAGACCCCAACCAGACTGGCAGGTTGCACAGCAGCAGAACGAGTGCGTTGTCCTGATAATAGGCTTCAAGCTGCCGCAGGCCATTCCAGTCAAACGACTTGATATTAGGCGGCGGGGCGAACAGAAGCTCGGCAAAGTTCGGAAGCAGAAGGAATGCGCCTGCAAGCACGGCCAGCACGCTCGCGTTGGTCTTGCCGATCGCAACCAGATCCGCCCAGGCGGCATCAAAGGAAAGCTTGTGCATGGCCAACAGATGCCGGTTTCAGGCTAGGCTGGCAAGTGCCACTTGATCATGGCCCTCACTGGCCCCACCAGACCATATGCCCGATTCGGAACGACCGGAATGGACCATTGCCCCAGGCCTGACTCCCTGGCCGGAGGCATTTGCCGCGATGGAGGCCCGCGCCGCTGCAATCTTTGAGGGCCGGGCGCAAGAACAGATCTGGCTCCTGGAGCATCCCCCGCTCTACACTGCGGGAACAAGCGCCAACCCCGCAGAGCTTCTGGATGCCCGATTTCCGGTCTACTCCGCAGGCCGCGGTGGCCGGTACACGTACCACGGGCCGGGCCAGCGCGTCGGCTATGTCATGCTCAACCTCGCCAACCGTGGCAAAGATGTCCGTTGCTTTGTCCATGCACTTGAAGGCTGGGTGATCAATGCACTTCACGATCTGGGTGTTGATGCCTGGCGCGCCGAAGGCCGCGTTGGGATCTGGACCAGCGATCAGGGAACGGAAGCAAAAATCGGTGCGATCGGGGTCAGGGTGCGGCGCTGGATCAGCTTTCACGGGTTCAGCGTCAATGTCTCTCCCGACCTTGGGCATTTCGGCGGGATCGTCCCGTGCGGGCTGCCAGAGTTCCCAGTCACGAGCCTTGCAAGTTTGGGCAACAATGCCCGCATGGCCGATCTGGATGATGCCCTGGCCCGCAATTTCGATCATTTTCTGGCGGCCGTTGAAGGCGCACAAAAATCTGCTTGAGCGCGGATGCAAAAAAGTCTAATGTCCACCGCGATTTGGGTATTAAGCGCGCAAAGCCGTCCAGATCTCTTTCACTTGGGAGCTTATTGATATGCGTAAGATCGTTACTCTTTCCATGGTTGCTGCTGCTTCTCTCGCCCTCGCTGCTTGCGGCAAGAGCGAAACCGCTGGCACCGAAAATGCAGCTGTCACCGAAATGAATGCAGCTGACGCAATGGAAGGCACCACCAACGACGCGATGACCAATGTCGACGCGGCCACTGGTGCTGACGCCAACATGGCGGCTGATGCCACTGCTGCTGACGCCAATGCTGCTGCTCCTGCCGCCAACGCTGCGGACGCTGCTGCCAAGTAATCGCCTTTCTGGCATTACTCGTCGAGATTGGGCCGCCCGGGCAACCGGGGGGCCCTTTTTCGTTTGTCCATTTCCCATTAAGCTTCGGCCGCTAAACCGGAGGATATGGACAGCAAGACAATGCAATTCAGGATATCGATCTGCACCGCTGCGGTTTCGACACTGTTTTTCCTTTCAACGCCAGCGCAGGCGCAAGGGTATTGGGTTCCGCCGAACTTTTCCGGCCCACCGGTCAACAGCTATGAGCCCGGAATCGGAGTACCGCTGCCAGGCGCAACGGTGACCGAACAGAATGCTGCACTGGTATGGAACCTTCGGGCTGGATTGAACGTCGCTGCACTGCAATGCGCTTTTGAGCCGACGTTGCGCACGATGCAGAACTACAATGCCTTGCTCAACGACCATAGCGCCGAGCTTGCCTCATCGTTCAAGACCCTGTCGGCCTATTTCAAAAGGGTCAACAAGTCGCCCGCGCTTGGCCAGAAGGCACTCGATTCCTTTGGCACGAAAACCTATTCCGGGTTTTCGACCGTCCGGGCACAGGTCGGTTTCTGCTATGCAGCATCGCGCATTGGCCGCATCGGGCTTTTCACACCAAAGGGCCGGTTCATTACGCTGGCCCAGGAACATTTGCGCGAACTTCGCAACAGCCTGACCCCGCAGGGTGAACAGCAGTTTCGCATTCGAATGCCTGAACGACTGGCGGCAACGCCAAATTTCAGCCAGGAAAGTTGCTGGAAGAAAGACAAATATCTGGCCAGCTGCGGCTATTTCCGCTGATCAGTCAATCCCGAGCAGCTTGTGTGTTTGCGTCGACAGCCGCCATCGCGGATGGTGCAGGACGAATTCGATGCAGGCCGCGCGATTGGCTTCCAGGTCGGGGCCATCC
>CAYSCC010000004.1:0-16530 GCA_964429375.1 uncultured Chakrabartia sp. | reverse complement strand
CATCACGTCGATCAACGGCGTGGTGTTGATGTCCATCATCGGTTCATCACTGTCTCCGCCGCCCGAACTCATTGCCATAATTCACTCTCCAAAAAATATCCGTCAGGCCGATTGGGCCCATCAGGGATGCCCGGCCGATCAGCGGGCCGACGCACCGCCCTTTGGTTCAGAAATGAAGCCGACCCGAATGAAGCCTGCGCTCTGCATGATCGAAATCGTTCCGCCGATGCAGCGATAGGGCGTATTCTGGTCCCCGCGGATGTGCACTTCGGGGAAGAGGTTCGGGTCCGTCACGTTCGGCCCAAGCCGGTCCGCTTCGTTCTTGAACTTGGCCGCGGCCTTTGCGAGCAGCTGCCCTGCGTTCACGCGGGATTGCCCCCAATAGACGCCGCAGGTGCCATCGGTTTCACCACGCACCGAAAGGATCACGTTTTCAGCCTTGGTGATTGTCGGCTGGTACGCAAGTGTCGGAACCTTCAACGGCACCTTCTTCACCACGACCGGAATCGTAATCAGGAAGATGATGAGAAGAACGAGCATCACGTCCACCAGCGGCGTGGTGTTGATGTCCGACATTGGGGCGTCTTCGCCGCCTGAGCCTACGCTCATTGCCATCTTTGTTTCCTATTCCTCAATAACTCGACTGGCAGTGGCTGCGCGGGCGAAGGCACAGGTGCGCCTCCGCCCCCACAGGGATCAGGCCTTGGCGGTTGCAGCGGCCGGCTTTGCAGCCGCAGCCGTTGCCTTGACCTGCGGACGGATCTTGCCACCCGACATCAGGTCACCATGAAGGTCGTCGCAGAAGCGGCTCATACGCTCAGCAATGAGCTTGTTGCGACGCTGCAGCCAGTTGTAGCCCATCACCGCAGGAACGGCGACGATCAGACCGAAGGCGGTCATGTACAGAGCTTCACCGACCGGACCGGCGATCGACGCGATGTCCGCGTTGCCGGTGGCGGCGATCTTCACGAGCGCGCCGGTAATACCGATCACGGTGCCGAGCAGACCGACGAACGGAGACGTCGAACCCACGGTGGCGAGGAAGGCAAGGCCCGTGCCGAGCTTGGCGTTGATCGCATCCTGGCTGCGGCGCAGCGAGCTGTGCATCCATTCGTGCGAATCGAGCTGATCCGTGAAGTGACCATGTTCGGCATCGGCGCGCAGGCCATCATCAACGAGCTGGCGGAAGGCCGAATTCTTTTCGAACTTGTTCGCGCCATCGCGCACGTTCGGTGCCGTCCAGAAGGAACGGACACCGTCCTTGGACTGGGTGAGGACCTTCTGCTGTTCAAACAGCTTGGTGAGCATGATGTACCAGGACACGATCGACATGACGGCGAGAATGATGGCGATCGACCAGGTAACGGGGCCGCCCTCCTCGAGCATCTGCATCGGGCCGAAAACGGTTTTCGCTGCGGCGGTGCTGGCGTCTGCTGCAGCTTCCTGAAGTATCAAAACGTCAAACATTGTGGTTACTTTCCTCTATGAATTTCTGTGAACGGGTCGGTTGGGCGCTACTTGGGCAATCGCCAAGTCACGCGCTGGGTACGGGTTTCCTCAATCGGGTTTCCGCTTTCGTCCTTGGCGGGCTTGTAGCGGAAACGACGCATGATCAGCTTGCAGGTTTCAGCATCAAGCGCCGGGCTTGCCCCGGATGCGTTGCAGCTTGTGACCTTGCCATCCGTGCCGATCGTGAATCGTGCAACCGATGTTCCTGCTTCTTGGTTGCGGATCGATGACGGCGGATAGTCTTCATCCGAGATCGAACCACCCCTTTGAGTTGCCTTTTCGGCCACACGCGGTGGCGGCGGCGGCGGCGGTGGCGGCGGTGGAGCCGGCGGTGCCGTCGGCGTAATCGGCTGGATGGTATTCGTCGTCACCACGGGTGAGATGACTACAGGCGGAGGCGTCGTCACCTTCGGCGGCGGCGGAATATCCAGCTTCTCCGGCGGTGGAGGCGGCTTTTCCTCTTCCTTGGGTTGTTCTTCTTGCACGTCGAACGTCTTAAGGTCTTCATAGGCTTGCTTGACGGCGTCATAGGCAAGACCGGTCACGAGGGCATAACCGACGCCTATATGGAGCAACGCCACAGCGCCGATGGAGACCATCTTGCTCGTGCTCAGTTCTTGATCAGCATAGGCCATTAAAAAACGACTCTCCCTCCAACTCCAAACGAGGAGGCTGGCAGAACGACCGTCGCTTGGCAACCGCTCCACAACCCCGAGCCCGCCTGCTCTTGTGGTGGCGGGTCCCAGTGCCCATCTATCTGTATCACCAGATCGACGCAACGGGTTTTGCTCTGCCACTGATTGCCCGTTAAAGGGGTCGCCGCAGCACCTTTTCTCCTGCCAAATCGGACCTGTTATGAAGATTGGATTATTGCGCGTTATCGGGGCTTGCCTATGCCTTGCAACTCTGGCTGCGGCGCAGAAATCTGCGGTTATTCCACCGGAACCCAAGCTCACCTATGCCGATGTGGCGGACCTTGCCCTGCCCGCCCCGATCGTGGCCCAGGTCCGCATCCGCAAGGCGGAGCTGCTCAAGGGTGAACTGGCCGGACAAGTCGCCCCCGGGCAGCGACGCTACCTTGTATCGGCAGACACAATGGCCGTGATTCGGGGTCAGGACGGGCTTCCGCCGCGAATCGCCTATGTGGTTGACGTCTCTCCTGACACCCGCGGCAAGTGGCCCAAACTTGTAAAATCGGACGTCATCGTCTTTGCCCGGCCGGTCAAGGGGCGGCCCGCCGAGATCAGGCTGGCCGCGCCGGATGCGCAACAACCCGCCACCCCTGCGCTTGCCGCGCTTGTGCGCAGGCTCCTGACCGAAGCCGGGAGCCCAGACGCGCCGCCAAAGGTGCTGGGCGTCGGTGAAGCCTTCCATGTTGAAGGCACCGTAGAAGGCGAAGGGGAGACTCAGATCTTCCTGGTGGCGGCTGACGGCAGGCCGCTCTCGCTCAATGTCTGGCGGCAGCCAGGAATGGCACCGCGCTGGGCCGTGTCAGTCGGCGAAATTGTGGACCAATCCGCCACGCTGCCGGCCCGCGACACCTTGTTGTGGTACCGGCTCGCCTGCACGCTCCCGCCGCGCCTGCCGCCTGCAAGCACGCAGCTGCTGGCCGAAAGCGATGCAGCCCTTGCCGCAGAAGACTATGCCGCGATCATGGCTGGTCTGGGACGGTGTCAGCGGACCCGAGGCACATGAAATCCCGCTCGAAACTCCTGAGCGAGGCACCACCATCGACATAGATGGTCTGGCCCGTGACTGTTTCGGCAGAAGCCAGCCAAGCCACGGCATCGGCAATCTGTTCCGGCTCTGGAAGGCGTTCGAGCGGCATCATCTGCTCGAGCGCAACCATCTGCGCCGGGCGATAGTCCTCGGTCGGCAGCGTCAGACCGGGCGCTACGGCATTGACGCGAACCTTTGGCGCCAGCACACGCGCCAGCGTTGTCGTCGCAGCGGCCAGCGCCTGTTTTGAGAGCGTGTAGCTCAACTGGTCACCATTGGGATGGCGGACGCGCTGGTCGGTAATGTTGATGACGACACCAGTGTTGCCCATGTCCAGCAGCGCAGCCATGCCCGTCGCGAGCAGGACGGGGGCAGACAGGTTGACGGCCATGTGCGCCGAAAGCTCGCCCGGCGTGAGCGATGTGGCATCGTCCGCAGCAAAGCGCGAAGCATTGTTCACAATCAGCTCGGGCGACGTGCCAAAGTGCCGCACAACGCGCTCGAGTAGCCCGCTCACAGCGACTCCGTCAGCGAGATCGCAGGAAAATCCCTGCCATTCGGTCTTGTGCAAGGCCAGTATGGCAGCGAGCTCATGATCGGGCTCTGCCACTTCACGACAGTGCAGCGCCAGCGTCCAGCCATCACTTGCCAGACGTGCAGCAATGGCCGCCCCCAGCCGCCTGAAGCCGCCGGTGACCAGTGCAAGTTTCATGACGCAGCGATCATGGGCGATTGCGCACCAGCGTAATGCCAATGGCTTCGCCTGCATCAGCTATGGCCAGCTTCACAATTTTCACGGTCACTTGCCTGACGCGGCTATCCTCAACAAACAACGTCTCGGCAATGTGTTCTGCCACAGCCTCAATCAGCACGAAATGGACCCCCGATGGCAGCGCGTCGGTCATCGCGCGCTTGATATCCATATAGTTTTTCGATGCGGAGAGCGGCGTCTCGGGCGCAAATCTGTTCTCGCATGCCAGCTCAACAGCAACAGAAATGCGCAAGGGCTGCGGCAAATGCGTTTCTTCTGAGTAAATGCCTGTCAGGACCGGCACATCAAGGTCCCGCACCTCAAGCGTCAAACGGTCGCGCGTTGCTGTCATGCGCTGCCCCATAGAGCGAAAATTCTCCACTGCAACCAATCGTCGCTTCACATTTGCCAGACGAACGCTATTTGGCCCCGCTCTGATGATTGAGATCGTTCCCCTTGGGCGGGTTGACCCCGCAGACGTCGAAGCCTTGCTCGATGCAGCCTTTGGCGCTGATCGCAAGGCCCGAACCGCTTACCGGATGCGTGATGGTGTGACGGCCGTGCCGGATCTCAGCTTTGCAGCTCTGGAAGGTGGCCGGTTGGTCGGCACGCTGCAAAGCTGGCCCGTCGCGATCGAGGAGGCCAACGGGCAGAAAACGCCGATGACCCTGGTCGGGCCGGTGGCCGTCATGCCGGAAGTCCAGCGCAGCGGGCTTGGCCGGCAACTGATGACAGCGCTGGTCGATTCAGCGGCGGCACATGGCCATGATGCACTGATGATGATCGGCGATCCCGAATATTATGGGCGCTTCTTTGGCTTTTCAGCTGACGCCACTTCGGGCTGGAGTGTGCCTGGGCCCGTCGAACGCCGTCGGCTGCTCGCCCGGATCACCCGGCCGGGGGGAGTTCCCGCAGAAGGACGAATCATTCCTGATCCGGCCTTTGCAAGCGGGCGCATTGCCGCATAAAGACCAGGCCATGCCCATGGCCGAACTTCCCGAAGACCTGTCAGGCTTTTCGCTGACACAGATTGCCGAGATGGCTGGCAGCCAGAAGCTGCCTCCGGTCGAAAGCTGGCAGCCGGCAAGGACCGGAGACAGCGCCATGCGGATCGCGCGCGATGGTCGCTGGTTTCATGAAGGATCGCCGATTGAACGGCAGAGCATGGTACGCCTCTTTTCCACCATCCTGCGCCGCGAACCGGATGGCAGCCATGTTCTCGTCACCCCGGTCGAGAAGCTGACCATTGATGTCGAGGACGCGCCATTCATTGCGGTGGAGGTCAAGAGCGAAGGCCGCGCGAAAGACCGGGCGCTTGCGTTCCGGCTCAACACCGGGGATCTGGTGCTGGCCGGGCGGGAGCATGTCCTGCGTTTTGCACAGCGCAATGGGGAGCCAGCCCCCTATCTTGGTGTGCGTGGCGGGATGGAAGCGCGCATTGCCCGCGCTCCCTATTACGAGCTCGTCGAAATGGCTCTTGAAGAGGCCGCGACTCCACTGGGCCTTTGGAGCAATGGCGAATTTTTTGCGATGGAGCAGGCATGACGCTTGCACGACGCCTGCGCGCTGCCCTTGAGTCAACGCCTTCCGGCACTGTCAGCCTGCTTGCTGGCGACGCCATCACGCTGCGCGCAAGCGAGCCAACCGTAGACGCGGCTGTGCTGGTTGCAGTGACCGACCGGCCCGAGCCCGGACTTATTCTGACAAAACGGCCGGATACCATGCGGAAACATCCTGGCCAGGTAGCCTTTCCCGGCGGGCGTGTTGATGCGACCGATGCGGACATCGTCGCAGCAGCCCTGCGCGAAGCTCATGAGGAAATTGCCCTTCCTCCATCATCGGCAGAGCTTGTCGGCCTTGCCGACCGCTATCGGACGATCACCGGCTTTGATGTGACGCCGGTCGTGGTGGTGGTCCCACCGGACCTTGACCTTCAACCCAACGCCGGCGAGGTCGATGCGATTTTCGAAGCACCACTTGCCTTTGTCCTCGATACGGCCAACCATGAACGCCGTTCGATCGATCTGCACGGGACAACGCGGAACTATTACGAGATCAATTGGGGTGGATTTCGCATCTGGGGGGCAACTGCAGCAATGCTGGTCAATCTCTCACGGCGGTTGCAGTGGCCATTGTAACGATTCCTGATCGCGCTGGCCTGCGCGCGCTGGCCCGCATTCTTGGCAGTGCAGACGGGAAGACTCGCCTTGTCGGGGGTGCAGTGCGAGACGCGCTGGTGCAAGAGCCGGTCAAGGACGTTGATCTTGCGACCAAGCTCGAACCGCATGTCGTCACCCAAAGGCTGCACGCTGCCCAAATCAAGGCGGTCCCGACAGGGATTGCCCATGGCACCATCACGGCGGTCCTGTCTTCCGGACCCGTCGAGATCACGACCCTGCGCCGCGATGTCTCCACCGATGGGCGGCGAGCGACGATCGCCTTTACCGATGACTGGCGCGAAGACGCAGCGCGGCGGGATTTCACCATCAATGCGCTCTATGCCGATCCGGAAACGGGGGAGCTTTTCGACTATTTCGGCGGGGAGCAGGATCTGGCATCAGGTTTGGTGCGCTTCATCGGGGAACCGCTTCAGCGGATCGCCGAGGATCATTTGCGCATTCTGCGTTTCTTCCGCTTTCATGCCCGCTTTGGCAAGGGTCAGCCTGACCCGGCCTCGCTGAATGCCTGCACCGAACGGGCCAACGACCTTATGGCTCTGTCTCGGGAGAGAATTGCGGACGAGCTCTTGAAGCTACTGGCGCTGCCGAGCCCGGTCGAGACTGTGCGACTGATGCTGTCGCACCGAATACTCGTGCCTGTGCTTCCCGAGATTTCCGAAAGCGAAGGGCTCGCGGCGTTGATCCAGATCGAGGACGCACCCGATCCGGTCCGTCGCCTCGCCAGCCTTTTGCCAGCGTCCCCCGATACCGCAGATGCTGTGGCCAAACGGCTCAAGCTATCGAAGTCCGCAAACAAACGTCTCGTATTGGCAGCGGAACGAACGGGCGAGGATGCGGGCAACCCTCGCGCGCTGGCGTACCGTGTTGGGCTGGAAGCGGCCCGGGATCGACTGTTTCTTGGCGGGCACAGCGATTCAATTGCGGCGCTCGAGCACTGGGCTGTGCCGCAGTTTCCCTTGACCGGCGGCGCATTCGTCGCGCGCGGAATCCATGCCGGCCCGGACGTGGCACGCCTCCTCCGACAGACTGAGGCGCAGTGGATAGCGGAAGGCTTTCCGGATCGCAGCAGGGTTGAGGCCATAGCAGACACTATGGTCGCCGATGAAACCAAAAGAGGCTGAAACGTCCTTGCGCGATCCGACGGGCTATGCTTGATCACCCCTTCAAGTGAGGGGGAATTTTCATGAAGTTTTGGGTTTGTGGTTCAGCGGCTTTGGCGGCCATTGCTTTGGGAACAACAACGGCACAGGCGCAGGACACAACGGCTGCAGCTCCCATCGAGACTCAAGAGGCGAAGTGTGAGCTGCATGTCTGGCCCACCGAAAACTATATCGGCATTAACATGGGGCTCCTTTCGGGGTTTGGCATCGTGGGTGCGGTGGCAGATATCGAAGCTCACAAGGGTCGCGTTCAGACGGTCAAGGACCTGATGCGCGATTACCTCGGGCCGGACGCGCAGATGGCCGAACTGAACAAGATCGGCATCCAAAAGACGCTCAAGCTGACTGGCTATCGCATCGTGGTTGAAGAACCCACTCCCTTCAATGAAGATGTGAAAAAGGACCCGGCCTTGAAGGCAAAGGTCAAGGGAATGAATGCGCGGATCAAGGCCGGAAAGCGGCTCTCCGAGTCGACGCATCCTTGCTATGCCGAGCTAATCACCACCCACATTTTCTACCACAAGGCCATGATGTATGGATCGAACCTGTTCACAGGCTGGATCTATCGCGAATTCGGCGACAAACCGGTTGCAACGAAGACTGCGACCGGACAGGTCAAGAACCCGCTGGAAGAATTCCCGCCAAAATCAGCAGACAAGATTGACGCTGCAAAAGTGGAATTGCGCGACGCCTATGCCAAGGACTTCGTGGAATATGTAGCGAAGAAGGTTGTTCCCTGATTCCTGAAAGGGTCCACTGATCAGCCGACCCAGTGGCGAAGCAAGCTATGGGCTATCGCAAAGGGCGGCGGCGCGCTGAATGGCGCTGACGCATCGCCGGACAGCGCTGCCCTTGCCTCCTCACGCGTAACCCACATGACAGCTTCAAGTTCATTGGTATCGAGATTGATCGTTGGATCAATGGTTTCGGCAACGCATGCGATCATGAGCTGTGACCCGCCGAATGGCCATGGCTGGCTGGTCACGTAGCGAACGGCGCCTGTCGTGATGCCCGCCTCTTCATTCAATTCCCTGCGCACGGCCTCCTCAATCGACTCGCCGGGCTCAAGAAATCCGGCCAGCGCGGAATAGCTGCCAGGAGGAAAGCGGGATTGCCGACCGACCAGGGCCTTGCCTTCATGTTCAGCGAGCATGATTACGACTGGATCCGTCCGCGGAAAATGTTCTTTCTCGCAAGCACTGCAACGCCGACCCCATCCAGCACGAAAGACCTTGGTAGACCCTCCACAACGCCCGCAATAGCGGTGCGTATTGTGCCATTCGATAACGGATCGGGCTGCGCCATAGATGGCCGCTTCCTCCGGCGGCAAGAGCGACAGGGCTTGCCAAAGGGCTGGCGACCGCATTGGCGTTGATTCTGCCTCAACCAGCATGGCGAAGTGAGGGCGCTCCTCGATCAGGCCCAGCAGGATGAATTCGGCTTCCATCGGAGCCTGAGCCATGCTGTGCCAAATGAGGCCACCACTGGAATCCAGCAATGGGTCCAGCCCCTCCATGCCGAGCAGGCGGCCGCGCCAATCGTTCAGCAAGGCATTGAAGGCCTCGACATCATGACGCAACCGATCTGCACGATCGAGCGGCGAGCCTGTAAATCCGGGTCGGTGGTTCACAGGCTTGCGTAGACGGCTTTGCCGAATCCTGTCGAGAACACGTCAGTTCCTCCTGTCATGATTTGTGACCAGCCAGATGCGCGGATGCCCCGCGTACGATCAACCCACGCGATTGTCGACGCTGCACCGCCCCAACCGAACGTGCCAACGCCTTCTCCATTCGGTCCCGGAGCGATGGTAACCCGCCCGCCGGCACCAAAACCCTGGCCTTTGACGTAGCTCTGCATCTCGGTCTTGGGATGAACGAGATTGGACATGGCCAGCCGAGCCGTTTCACGTTTCATGATTCGGGTCCGGCCGAGCGCGCCCTCGCCCATCAACATGGCCAGGAACCGATCATAGTCGCGCATGGACGAAACAAGCCCGGACCCACCAAAGGGAGCACTGCGATCCAGATACACGCTGTCCTTTGCCGGATCGATCGGGATGGTCCCGATGGGAGTCGCCCCATGGTTGGTGGTGAGCCGGTAGACTTCACTGGCCGGAACTTGCCAGAAACTGCTCGTCATGCCCAACGGATCGAAAATGCGCTTCTGGACGAAGGCATCAAAGGGCATCCCGCTTGCGACCTCAATCACGCGGCCCATCAGGTCAAGCCCGACGGAATAACTCCACTTGACCCCGGGGTCAGCAATAAGCGGAAGGGTGGCCAGCCGGTCTGCAAAGTCCGCAAGCGTCGCCGGATTGCGGGCATTGGCAGGCAGCCCCGGCAATGGCTTGCGGCTGACCTGTCCGGCAAACAGCCCGTTCTTGACATAGGCATCCAACAGCGGCCCCTTGGTGACGATGGCGTAGCCTAGCCCAGCCGTATGTGTGATCAGGGTCCGCACCGTGATGGGGGCCAGCGCAGGTCGACTTTCGAGGCTCTTGTCAGGGTCAATGAGCACGCGTGGATTGGCAAAGGCGGGCAGGAACTCGGCGATATTCTGGTCCAGCCCCATTGTGCCGTCTTCAATCAGGAGCATCGCGGCCATGCCCGTGATGGGCTTTGTCATCGAATAGCATCGCCACAACGAATCCGGAGTGACAGCAGGAGAGGCGGGATCTTGTGCAATTTGCCCAGCAACAAGAAAGTCTGCCTGATCGGTTCCACGCGCAAGCGCACCCCCGCTGCCCGGCACATATTTTTCGGAAACCTTCTGCTCAAGATAGGCCTGAACTCCACCCCAGGCGGGTGAAACGCCATTCCTGGCCCAGGCAGGGGCAGCAACAAAGCCGCCTGCCAACAGTGATGCGCCGATAAAACGCCGACGATTCAATTCAACACCCATCACACTCCTCCAACACATTCACAAGTTGCGCTGCCTTTGCGAAAACCGTGGGCAAGCCGGCTTCCTTGATCAGCGATTTTGGCCACCATTCCCCGTCAAACGGCAGTTTGCAACCGCTTTTGGCCTCGATGCCCATCAGGCACAGGGACAGTTTGAAGTGTGTGAACACATGAGTCACAATGCCGTAGCGTCGCCAATCCCCATCGAAGGGAACATGAATGGAGGCCTCTTCGGCCCAATCCGATGTCGGCAACGCGCGCATGCCGCCAAGAAGGCCTTTTGACGGCCGGTTCACGAGCAGGACGCGATCATCGCAGGAGATCCACCAGGCCGTCCCGTGGCGGTCAGGCCGGGCAGGCCTTGCTTTTGGAACGGGGAAACGCCCGGGATCACTCTTTCCCGTACACTCAGAGCGCACGGGGCAATCCCCGCACCGCGGGTGGCGCGGCGTGCATATCGTCGCCCCCAGATCCATCATGCCCTGCGCGAAGTCTCCCGCCCCTTCCAGAGGCGTGATCCGGTCCGCAAGACTGTATAGCAATGCTCTGTTGGGTTCGGCAAAAAGTCGCGCCACGACCCGTTCGACATTTCCATCGACGACCACGGCCCTGCGACCAAAAGCGATGGCTGCGATGGCCGCTGCGGTGTAACGACCAATACCGGGCAGGGCGCGCAGCTGGGCCTCGTTGGCCGGAAACGCACCACCGTACTCAGTCACGACAGCTCGGGCACAGGCCAGCAGATTCCGCGCGCGCGCATAGTAACCTAGGCCGGCCCAAGCCCGCATTACGCCTTCGTTCGCTGCCTCGGCAAGCGCTGTGACACTGGGCCAACGACCAATGAAGTCCATGAAGTATGGCTTCACGGCAGCCACGGTCGTCTGTTGGAGCATGATCTCTGAGAGCCAGACACGATAGGGCCAATCAGGATCATCAAGCGGCAGAGCGCGTCCAGGAGGATTGCGCCAGGGCAGATCGCGCGCATTGGCAACAAAATATTGCAGAATCTTGTGGGCAACTGCGTCTGACATATCGACGGGCATGGCGCGCTATGGCATGAGTTTCGTCGATGGCGAAGCAAAAGTCTGACCCCGCAGTGGAAGAACGGCCCCGTGGTGGCCGGGCCCGACGCATGGGTGAAATGCTGCCCGAGATTGGCGGCACCGCCTTTCGGCGGTTTGGCTTTGTCCAGTCATCGGTTGTCAGCCGGTGGAGCGAAATTGTTGGGGAGCGCTACGCAGCCGTATCTGCCCCTGAATCGATCCGGTTCCCGCAGGGCAAGCGGTCGGATGGGGTCCTGACTCTTGCAGTCTCGGGCGCGCATGCGCCGATGATGCAGCATGTCGTGCCGGTCATCGTGGAACGCGTGAACCGCTTCTTCGGTTATGCCGCCATCGCCAGGGTGACGATCCGCCAGGGCGACGTCGCCCGGCCGCCAGCCCCGGTCGTGCGCCCCGCGCTGGCGCCGCTGCCGGTGGAACTAGGCGACAGTCTTCGGACCATTGCAGATCCGGAGCTCAAGGCAGTGCTGGAATCGCTTGCCCGCGGGGTTGCGACTGCTGCTCAGCCCGCTGTTCTTGGAAAGGTCCGTTGATGCGTATTGTTGCACTGGTCCTCTGTGCATTTGCATTGGTGTCCGCTTCGGCTCCGAACTGGGTGGTGTCTGTCCGCATCCAGCCGAACGGAGCGTTCGTGATGGGCAAGCCCGCCGCCCCTGCGAGGCTTGTCGAATATCTGAGCTATACATGCGGCCATTGCGCTCACTTTACAGGAGAAGCGAGTGCCCCGCTCAAATCAGGCTATGTTGCCAAGGGCCTTGTGACTGTTGAAGTGCGCAATGCCGTTCGGGATCGCTATGACTTTACAGCAGCACTGCTTGCGCGGTGCGGGGGACCTGCGCGGTTTTTTGGCAATTCCGAAGCATTGTTTGCCGCTCAGGCCAATTGGCTTGGCAAGGCCAGTGCCTTCGAAGCCAGTGATGCCGAACGGATCAGCAAGCTGCCGATGAACGATGTGCTGAAGGCCATTGCAAAAGGCGTCGGGCTTGATGTGCTCATGCGGTCGCGCGGGTTCAGCCAGGCCCAGATCAACACCTGCCTCTCGGACCCTGCCGCGCAGAAACAAGTCGCCGCGATGAGCAACGAGGCATGGTCAATCCGGAAGATCAATGGCACGCCGAGCTTTCTGATCAATGGCAATACGTTTGAAGGGCCGGGCAGCTGGCCGGCAGTGGAAGCAGGTTTGAAGGCGGCACTGGCCGCAAAGTAGGCGTAGGAACGGAGTTTGCGATGAAGAGAATGATGATCCTGGCGACGGCGTCGGTCCTGTCCCTGGCTGGTTGCAACAAATCTCCTGAAGGGCAGGCTGGCTCGGCCGCAGCGCCTGTTGCTGCGCCGACCGGCACGAGCTGGACAGAAGTGACCAGCGAAACGCCCGACGGTGGCATGTTGATGGGCAATCCCCAGGCATCGGTCAAACTCGTCGAGTATGGCGCGTTATCCTGCCCTCACTGCGCGAAATTCTCGATCGATTCGGCCGAAGAGCTCAAGGCCATGATTGCCAAGGGAACGGTGTCCTACGAGCTGAGGACGTTCCTCATTCATCCGCAGGATGTCCCTGCTTCGCTTCTTGCGCGCTGCAATGGCGCGGGACCGTTTTTTGCGATTGCGGAGCAGATGTTCGCCACCCAGAATGACTGGCTGTCCCGTTCATCGTCAATTACCGCTGCGGACCAGCAATCCTGGGCGACCATGACACCAAACCAGGTCGCGGCTTCTATGGCTGACAAGCTGGGCCTCGTCGAATTTGTCCAGCAACGGGGCATCCCGGCAGAAAAGGCACAGGCCTGCCTTGCTGATGCTCAAGGCATCAAGACTCTTGAGAAGATCGCGAAGGTTGCGACCGAAGATTTCAAGATTACCGGCACACCCACGTTCATCATCAACGGTCAGATTGTGCCCAATGTCACCACCTGGGCTGACCTTGCGCCGGAACTCAAGAAGGCGGGGGGCTGACGCGCTTGCAGATCAAACGGCTCAAGCTCACTGGTTTCAAAAGCTTTGTTGACGCAGCAGAGTTGCGAGTCGAGCGCGGGCTGACCGGCATTGTCGGGCCGAATGGATGTGGCAAGTCGAACCTGCTCGAGGCAATCCGCTGGGTCATGGGCGAAGGCAGCGCAAAGTCGCTGCGCGGCGGTGCCATGGACGATGTCATCTTTGCCGGTACGGCGCAGCGCCCGTCCCGCGATTTTGCGGAAGTCTCCATCCTGGCAGAAAGCGGTGCCGCAAATGATCTGAGCGAATTTGGTCGCGACATAGAGGTCGTCCGCCGGATCGAGCGGGGGGCCGGTTCAGCGTACCGGATCAACGGCCGCGACGTCCGCGCCAAGGATGTCGCATTGGTATTCGCGGACGCCGCCACTGGCGCGCATTCGCCTGCCCTTGTCAGCCAGGGCCGGATTGGGTCGATCATTTCGGCAAAGCCGGCCGAGCGCAGGGCCATGCTGGAAGAGGCAGCGGGCATTTCCGGGCTGCACGTCCGTCGCAAAGATGCAGAACAGAAGCTTCGCGCAACGGAAACCAATCTGTCCCGACTGGATGACGTGCTGACCGATATGGAGGCGCGGGCAACGGCACTGCGGCGCCAGGCCAAGGCTGCGGAACGTTATCGGAAGCTTTCGGAAGACATCCGCGTTGCAGAAGGCCGCCTGATCTTTGCCCGCTGGCGTGATGCTGCCGCAGCTGCCGACAAGGCCCGAGAGGAAGCGCGCCTCGCCGAAGAGGCCGTTGGCGCTGCGGCCGAGGGGCATCGTGCCGCTGTAGCAGGGCAGGCGCAGGCGGTGACCAAACTGGCCGAGCTGCGCAGCACAGCGCAGGCAGCGCGTGAGTCTGCAACCGAAGCGGGCCACACGCTAGCAACCCTTGTCGCCGAACGCGCAGCACTTGATCGGCGGATTGCTGAACTTGCAGCCCAGACAGAAAGGCTGGTGAGTGATCGCGACCGCGAAGGGCAACTTGCCCGCGATGCATCCGATGCGCTGACCAGGCTTGCCGCTGAAGCACGGGATCTTGATGCCAGCATCGCAGCCGCGGAAGGCCAGCGCCCTGTTTTCACCGGCAGGATTGCAAGTGCCGAAGCAACCATGCGCGATGCCGAAGTCGAACTGGCACGGGCGCTGACGGCACAGGCGCGCGAACAGGCGGAAACCCGTGTTGCCGAAGCAACGCTTGCAGCGGCGGCGTCCCGGCTTGAGCGCGCCGAGAAGAACAAGGCGGAGATCGAGCTGGCGCTGTCGGCACTCGGCACCGACGAAGACCTCAAGTCCCAGCACGTATCAGCACAGGCTCTTCGGGAAGCTGCCGAAAGCGATGCGCTGGCAGCCGTCGCTGCGATTGAACTGGCGGAAAGCCTGCGCAGCGATGCTGTCGCTCGCCGTGAAGCAGCGGAAAGCGCCGGGGCAGCCGCACGTGCCGCGCTTGCTGCACTCGAACGGGAAGCCCAGGCACTCATCAAGGCCGTCGAAAGCCGTTCCGGATCAGGCAAGGCGCTTGACAGGGTGCGGGCAGCGGCGGGCTATGAGCGGGCATTGGCAGCCGCTCTTGGCGAAGACCTGGAGGCACAGGTTGGCAAGGCGGGAGAGCGGTTCTGGAACGGGGCAGATGTCCTCGAGAGCGACCCCGCTTTACCGACCGGAACCCAACCCCTTGCTGATCATGTGCAGGCACCCGCAGAGCTTGCGCGCAGACTTGCACAGATTGCAGTTGCCGAAACGGATGCTGGACAACCGCTCGCCGTTGGCCAGAGGCTGGTCACACTTGATGGCCAGCTTCGGCGTTGGGACGGGTTCGTTTCGGCAGGGGACGGCGCTGCCGCAGCAGAGCGCCTTCAGCGCATCAACCGGCTTGCCGAAATCGAGACAGCGATTGCGTCTGCGCGCGAAGAAGTGGATGCAGCCCAGTCTGCTCTTGATACCGCACTGGCCGCCGCAGCCGACGCGAGAACCCGCGCTGAAGCCTGCAAGGCGGATCTCTCCCGCGCCGAGGCCGCACAAAGGTCTGCGCAGCGTGATGAAGATCAGGCAGTGCTGGCGCTGGAACGATTTGCGTCCCGTAAGGCCGAGATCGCCGAGCGAACGATACGGATTGATGCAGAGCTGTCAGACGCGCGCGAAGACTTGGCTCGAGCGGACACCGCGCGCGCAACACTCCCGGACGGACTTGAGACGGGGCGAATGGTTGCCCAGCTTCAGGCTGCAAGCGAAAGCGCCCGTGCCGCAGCGGCGCAAATCAAGGCGGAAGGCGCCAGCCTTGATCAGGCTATTGCAGCCCATCGCGCGCGGCTGGCAACCGTCCAGGCAGAGTCGCGAAGCTGGAAGACGCGGGCAGGCGATGCCGCTGCGCGGATCGCGGAAATGGAAAAGCGTGCCAAGGCGGCCGAAGCAGAAGCGAATGCACTCGTCAATGCGCCAGCGGAGTTGACGGAACGGATCACCGATCTTGAACAGGAAGCAGCAAGGCTGGCTGTGCTGGCCGAGGATGCGGCGGCAGCGGAGCGGGCAGCGGATAGTGAGCTGCGTCAGCAGGATGCCCGCGTTGCAGAACTGGGAGAAGCTCTTGCAGGTGCGCGAGAGGTTCGGGCCGGCGCCGCTGCCCGCGCCGAAAACCAGGAACTGCGCCGCATCGAAATGGGCAGGGTTTCCGGTGAACGGTTCGAATGCCCCCCGCCGCTTCTGCCGGAGAAGGTCGGCTTTGCCAGCGATGCCGTTGGCGAGCCGACAGATGAATCCGAACGACACGAGCGCCTGTCTGCTGATCGGGAGCGATTGGGGCCTGTCAATCTTGTCGCCGAAGCAGAGCTTGCGGACATTGAGGAGGCGCGCGCAGTCTCGCTTGCTGAACGTGATGAGCTGGCGGAAGCCATCAGCCGGCTGCGTGGCTCCATCGGAAGCCTCAATCGGGAAGGCCGCACCCGGCTGCTTTCGGCCTTCGAGGCGGTCAACGGCCATTTTCAGAGACTTTTCCAGACACTTTTCAACGGGGGTCAGGCCCATCTTGCGTTGATCGACAGCGACGATCCGCTCGAAGCCGGCCTGGAGATTTTCGCTCAGCCGCCCGGCAAACGGCTGCAATCGCTGACCCTTCTTTCAGGCGGAGAACAGGCCCTGACTGCGGTCGCGTTGATCTTTGCCCTGTTCCTCACCAATCCCGCGCCGATCTGTGTTCTTGACGAGGTGGATGCACCGCTGGACGACGCCAATATCGAACGCTTTTGTGACTTGCTCGACGCAATGACGCGTGAAACGGACACGCGTT
>CAYSCC010000003.1:0-16598 GCA_964429375.1 uncultured Chakrabartia sp. | reverse complement strand
GACCCGAAACTGCCTGCGGAGAGCGAATTTGTCTACCTTTGCCGTGCAGCTTGGTGCGGCATGGAAGGGTGACGTTACGGATTGACCCAGTCGAGCGAACGGCTGACCGCCTTGTTCCAAGACGCAAAGAGGTTGGCGCGCATGTTTTCATCCATTGTCGGCTGCCATTTCCTCTCCACGCCCCAATTGTCGACAATGTCCCGCGTCGAATCCCAGTAGCCGACGGCCAGCCCGGCAGCATAGGCAGCCCCGAGCGCCGTCGTTTCGATGACCTTTGGCCGGACGACAGGAACGCCGATGATGTCAGCCTGGAATTGCATCAGCAACTCGTTCACGACCATCCCGCCGTCCGTTCGCAGTTCGCTGATGGCGACACCGGAATCCTGCGCCATGGCATCAAGGATTTCGCGCGTCTGGAAGGCAACGGCCTCCAGCGCTGCACGGGCAATGTGCCCCTTGTTGGCAAATCGTGTGAGGCCCGCGATGACGCCGCGGGCATTGGCCTTCCAATGCGGGGCATATAATCCGGAAAAGGCAGGGACGAAATACACATCGCCATTGTCTGAAACGGTGCGTGCGAGGTCTTCGATCTCGCTCGCGTGTGTGATCAATCCCAAATTGTCGCGCAGCCATTGGACCAGCGCCCCCGCAATCGAAATCGATCCCTCCAGCGCATAGATCGCCGGGGAGTCCCCAAGCTTGTAACCCACAGTCGTCAGCAACCCGCAGGTAGACGAAAAGGGGTGTTCTCCCGTGTTCATCAGCATGAAACAGCCAGTACCATAGGTATTCTTGGCCTCACCCGGGTTCAGGCAGGCCTGCCCAAAAAGCGCTGCCTGCTGATCGCCCAGGATGCCCGAGACCGGCACTCCGCCAAGGGTTGCCGTGGCTTCGCCATAGATCTCGCTTGATGACCTGATCGTCGGGAGGCAGGTGCGCGGGACATTGAACAGCGCGAGGATATCTTCATCCCAGTCGAGCGTTTCCAAATTCATCATCTGTGTCCGTGACGCATTGGTAACGTCCGTCACATGAATTCCGCCATCGACGCCACCGGTCAGGTTCCAGGTCAACCAGCTATCCATTGTCCCGAAAAGCAAGTTGCCCTGTTCGGCTGATGCCTGGGCACCGGGGACGGTGTCGAGCAGCCAGCGCAACTTCAAACCGGAAAAATATGTTGCAAGGGGCAGACCTGTCTTGGCCCGAAGGCGATCCTGTCCGCCGGATTTGGCAAGCTCGGTGACCAGTTCGTCGGTGCGCGTATCCATCCATACAAGAGCATTGTGGACCGGCTCTCCTGTTCGCCTGTTCCAGACAACGCTCGTCTCGCGTTGGTTCGTGATGCCCACTGCGGCCAGATCAGAGGGTGTCAGCCCGGCTTTCGCAAGGGCTCCAGAAATGACTCCTTGCGTATTGCGCCAGATGTCACTGGCATTGTGCTCAACCCAGCCAGGACGAGTCATGATCTGCTCATGCTCCTTCTGGTCAACGGAAATGATTGTTCCGGATCGATCAAACAGAATGAAACGGGTGCTCGTTGTTCCCTGATCGATCGCGCCAACAAATTTCGTCATTTGCATGTCCTGTCGAATGTCTGGAACTGGTTATGGAAATGACGCCCAGCCGACAAGACGAAAACATGGGCAAGTGAGCACTCGGGTTCAATCGGTGGTCTGTGCAGCAAGGGGTTGCCGCGACAGACATGGTCGCTACGATGCCCGGATGGTCTCATCATCTGCAGGGCTGTCGGGCTCGATCAATTTGCCTCAGGCCCGGCTGTGCGTCGGCATAACAGGTCATCGCTTCAGCAATCCCGTCTTTGCCAGCAATCATTCAGCCATCGAAGCTGCGCTGGATTCAATCTTGGATGTCTTGGACTCCGTTGTGGCGGGAAAGGGCGATGCGATCGCACCTACCCGGCTGCATTCGCTCCTGGCGCACGGGGCAGACCTGTTGGCGGTGGAGCGAGCCCAGGCCCGGAGATGGGACATCATCGCCCCTCTGCCGTTCGGCCTTTCACTCAACGCTGCGATCAATGCAAATCCGGAGACGGAGGCAGACGCTCTGGCGATCTTGGCTGGAGGGCGTCCGGAATGCCCCGACACTGCGGGCAGGGCAGACCATATCCGGCATCTCGCTTCGCAGGCGCGGTGCTTCGAACTCGCCGAACAGGACGATGTGATTGCCCAGCACTACCTCGATATGTTGCGCGCGCCGGACGACCAGGCCGCTGCCCTCGCATTTGCGACCCTGAGTTCGGAACGCGTGGCATCGGCCGGGAGAATCATGATTGAACAGTCGGATGTCCTGATTGCAGTCTGGGATGGCGTGACCCCGGGAGCCACTGGAGGGACGCGACACACGATCGCCGCGGCATTAGCGCATGGCTCTCCCGTCATCTGGATCGACGCAGGAAATCCCGAAAACTGGACAATTCTGCGGACCCCAGAGGCTCTGTTTGCCAAGCCAAGCGGCCATTCCCCGCAACAGATTGCAGAACTGATTGACGAGTTACTCTATCCACCGGGATTTGACAGGGGCGCTCGGGCTGCCCGCTTTCATGCCGAAGACTGGCACCCGCAAAGCCGCCGACGGTTTCATGCCTATCGGAGGATTGAAGCCTTGTTTGGAGGGGTGGGCTGGCGCAGCGCCATGTCGAGCCTCGTCCAGCGCTACGAGCGCCCTGAAGCTATTGCCAGCGGCTCTGGTGCTCCGCTGCTTGCGGTTGCGCGCGGGCTGGCGGGCACTGATCAGGGCTTTGTGGACAAGATCGAAGCGCACGTATTGCGCCGCTTTGCCTGGGCTGATGGCCTGTCCACCTATCTCTCTGATGCCTATCGCGGCGGCATGGTGGCAAATTTCCTCCTGTCTGCCTTCGCCATTATTGGAGGTGTAGCCTATCTTCCCTTTGCAGGGCCGGATTCCAAATGGCCATTTGCGCTTTTCGAATTCCTGTTGCTCGTGGCCATCCTTGGGATAACTGCGATTGGCCGGAAACACGAATGGCATGGCCGATGGTTCGAAACGAGACGCGTTGCAGAATATTTCCGCCATGCGCCCATCCTGCTGTTGCTCGGGGTCGCGCGCTCTCCGGGGCGATGGCCACGGGGGTCGGCGACCCAATGGCCGGAACATTACGCCAGGCTCGCGCTGAGGGAGTTGGGGCTTCCCCGCATTGTCATGAACCGGGCATATCTGAGATCCGCGTTTGAAGACCTGCTTGGGCAACATGCAAAGCTGCAGAGAGCGTATCATAGAGGCAAGGCAAGGCGGCTCACGACTGTCCATCACAACCTTGATCACCTGTCCGAGGTGTTGTTCAGCCTCGCAGTTGGTACGGTTGCGCTTTACCTGGGCCTTGTGGCCGCCAGTGCTCTTGAGGTCATCCCCGAAGCCACGGCCCATCATGTGTCCAAGTTCTTCACATTTCTCGGGGTAGCACTGCCCGCCCTTGGTGGCGCCTTTGCGGGCATTCGCTATTTTGGAGATTTCGAGCGCTTTGCGGCCATTTCTGAAGTCACTGCAGAAAAGTTGGAAGCGGTCGAACAGCGGATCATCAGTCTCGGCAAGGTCGCAGACGGGCAGATTCGGTATGCCCAGGTCGCAGAGCTGGCTCACGCCCTTGATGATATTGTTGTTGCCGAAATCGAAAACTGGCAATCTGTCTTTGCCGGAAAGCAGATCGCGGTCCCGGTCTAGCTCTTGATCAGCGCACGCTCGAGCAACTCGCGCGCGACGACCTTCAGCGCCAGCGTTTCTTCCGCGCCTTCGAAAATGGACAGAACACGCGCATCCACGAAGTAACGGCTGACCGCGGTTTCCTCTGCATACCCCATACCGCCATGGATCTGCAGCGCATCGCGCGTGACAAGCTCCGCCGACCGGCATGCGTAAAGCTTGGCAAGGCTTGCCTCCATCTGGCCTTCGCCCGCATCGAGCATCTGGCCGACATGATATGCAAGCTGCCGGCAGGCAACGTAGCGGGCCGCCATCGCTGCAATCCTGGTTTGCGTCATCTGGTAGGCACCCAGCGGCTGCCCAAAGACCTTGCGGTCCTGAGCGTGCCGAATCGCTGATTTGATTGCGGCCGCCATCAGGCCGCAGGCTCTGCCAGCCGTTTGAATCCGGCCCCCAGTCATGCCGGCCATCGTGTAGTAGAAGCCTTTGCCCAGTCCACCAGATTCCCCCAGAAGATTCGCGTCGGGAACAAAGAGGTCTTCAAAGGACAGGTCAAAACTGTGCATGCCGCGGTAGCCGATCGTGGGAATGGCTTTTCCGATCAGCCGCCCCCCGGAAGGCGGGCAAAAGTCGAACGAATGCCCCTCATACGATGGCTTTTCCACAAGAAGGATGCTCAGGCCCTTGTACCCCTGCGCATCGCCAGTTCGGGCGACGACCATCAAGACCCCCGCCTTGCCAGCGAAGGTACACCATGTCTTTGCGCCATTGAGGATCCAGCCGCCCTGCGTTTTCCTACCCCGCAGATTGAGGCTCGCCGCATCGGATCCAAAGTCCGGTTCGGTAATTGCGATGGCAACGAGCGGGTTCCCTGCAGCGATCCCGGGCAGCCACCGCTGCTTCTGGTCTTCGGTTCCTCCCGCAAGGATCGCCCGCGTCAGTATCTCCGGTCGGGTAATGAGGCTTCCTGCAACGCCCAGCGACGCTTCGGACAGGGCCTCTGTCACTGCAATCATTGCAAGCGTGTCTTCGCCATCATCGGGTGCGGTCCCGCCAAAACGCATCGGAACCGAAAGGCCGAATACCCCCATGGACCGCAGCTGCGCCAAAAGGGATTCCGGGATGTCGAGATCCTGACGATGAACGTGCTCCGCAATGGGCGCAACATGGTCCTGACCGAAACGGCTAAACACGTCACGCATCATGTCGACATGTTGATTCGTGGTCAGGCGCGAAAAATCGATCTCGCCGTCGAGAATTGCCCGGCCAGTTTCTGCCAGAGCGGCGCCACTGCCCGCTTTCTGCACTGTGTGAAAGTCTGGAGACTGTCGAAGGCCTGCAAGGTCCTGTCCGCAATCGATTTCAATCGCAATGGATTCAAGGCGCTGCAAGGCACTTGGCAAGGCTATCGCAATGAAGGCCATTGCCAGATCGGACTCTGCTCCTCCCTGGCTACTCAAGACCCGCCGGGCAGCCGCAAGCTCGGATGCAGCGAATGCGAGTTCATAGCAGCAGATCTGATGTCCATCGAGCCGGCCGGACTCCAGCTTGCCGGCCATGGAACAATGCTGGGCCAGAGCCGCGGCGATGGTGGAAAATTGCCTGTCAAACTGGTCAAGCAATTGCAGCATGAAGAGCCCCCTCCCGTTCGACGGCAGGCCAATTCAAGCCTGCAATGCGGATCGGCTACGGGGAAAATGCGGCTGTAGCAATGGGCACTTCGCGGGATCTGCCGAATTAGGCTGCGTCGCTGATGCCCAGTTCCGCCAGTTTGCGATACAAGGTGGAGCGGCCAATACCAAGGCGGCGAGCCACTTCCGTCATCCGGCCGCGATAATGGCCGATTGCCAGCCTGATGACGTCGGCCTCGATTGACTCAAGGGGACGCAGGTGGCCGTCCGTGTCGTAAAGCGTGATCCCGGCCTCGCTCGCCGCAGACGAAACGAGCAGGGATGATGACTTGCTCGAAATTTCCGGAAAGTCTTGCGACGTGAGGGCATCACCTTCGCACAGCACGGCAGCCCGGAACAGGGCGTTCTGAAGCTGACGGACATTGCCGGGCCAGTCATAGCTTGCAAGGACACTGAGCGCGCCATCGGTGATGCCAAGGCTCCGCAAGCCGGGCTGGCGGGCAATGCGCGCAAGAAGGTGGCGGGCGAGGGCAGGAATATCGCTGCGCCTGTCGCGCAACGGCGGAATCACCACCTGCACCACGGCGAGGCGGTAATACAGATCTTCCCGGAAACGACCGGCTTCAACTTCATCGAGCAAGGTCTTGTTGGTGGCCGCAATGATCCGCACATCAACTTCGCGAAAGCCTCGGGCACCAATGGGATGAACTTCGCCAGTCTGGATGACGCGCAGAAGCTTGACCTGGGCTTCAAGCGGCAATTCACCGACTTCATCAAGGAAGAGCGTGCCGCCATCGGCGTCCTGGAATTTCCCGATGTGGCGCGTGAATGCACCAGTGAAGGCACCCTTTTCATGCCCAAACAGTTCCGACTCGATCAGATTCGACGGAATCGCCCCGCAATTGATGGCAATGAACGGCTTTTTCTCTCTGGGAGACGCAGCATGAATGGCGTCCGCGACCACTTCCTTGCCAACGCCGCTTTCTCCCTCGATCAGGACAGGTATGCGGGCACGTGCCGCTTTTGCCGCAACGGCAAGCGCCGCCCTGAATTCGGGATTGGAGCCAACGATTTCGCCGAATCCAAGCGGCGTGGAAATTTTTTCAGTCAGTGGGCGAAGCTCGCCAGACAGATTCTTTGCGCTGACGGCGCCGTCCAGCGCTGCGAGCAATCGATCCGGGGCAATCGGCTTGGCCAGAAAATCGGTGGCCCCGGCCCGCATTGCTTCAACGGCGATTTCGACAGAACTCAGGGCCGTGAGCATCAAAATAGGCAGATCAGGCCGCAGGTCCCGAATCCTTGAGATCAGTGCGGCGGTATCGCCTCCGGGAATGGCCTGATCAATCAGGATCGCATCCAGCAACATGCCATCGCGGGTCTCCAGCGTTGCAAGAGCTGAATCGGCATCGGTAACGCCAAGCGTCCGCCAACCGGCGCGTGCTGCAAGAGCAGTGACGAGCCGCGTCTGAGCGGGCTCGTCATCGACCAGCATCAGGATACGGTTGCCCCCGGGTGTCATGCGAAAACTGTCAAGCGCGTCATGGAACTGTCCCATAACGGGGCATAGTAAACAGGCGCTTAATGTTGCGATGTGACGCAGATCACCGGGCCAAAGTGCCGCAAACGTCAATTCGATAGTTGAGAATGCTGGCTGTGCTGGCTAAGGCCTCCATCAAACCACTCGCAATCAAGGGGAAAGACATGGCTGGCGGCGGCGATATGAAGGCACATCGCGAAACCTATGAAGGCGTGATGAGCCTCCTGAAGTGGGGCGCAGTGGCCTCTTTTGTGATAGGCGCGATTGTCATTGTCCTGATCGGCAGCTGAAGTGCTCAAAATCGCTGTTCTTAAGGAAGCCGCAGCTGGCGAATTGCGCGCTGCGGCAACACCCGAGACTGTGAAGAAATTCACGGCGCTTGGCGCAAGCCTGCATATCGAGAAGGGCACAGGCGCCGGGGCGGCGATTTCCGATGCGGACTATGTTTCAGCAGGCGCCACGGTTGGCAGTCTTTTGGAAACCGTGAAGGATGCCGACATTGTGCTTGGTGTGCAGGGGGCGGATCCGAAGTCGCTCAAGGGCGCCAGGGACGGCGCATGGATCGTCGCTGGTCTTGACCCATTTGGCCAGCGCGCAAGGGTCGATGCTTATGCCAAGGCTGGCTTTGAAGCGCTGGCGATGGAATTCATGCCACGCATCACCCGGGCCCAGTCGATGGACATTCTGTCATCTCAGTCGAATCTGGCAGGATACAAGGCCGTGATCGACGCCGCAGCGGCATTTGGGCGGGCCTTTCCAATGATGATGACCGCAGCTGGAACTGTCAACGCGGCCAAGGCCTTCATTATGGGTGTCGGCGTTGCCGGGCTGCAGGCGATCGCCACCGCCCGGCGTCTTGGTGCGCAGGTTTCAGCGACCGACGTGCGCTCGGCAACAAAAGAACAGATTGAATCACTGGGTGCCAAGGCGATCTTCGTGGAGAAGGTTGCTGGCATCGAGGGTGAAGGCGCGGGCGGCTATGCGACCGAAATGTCTGAAGAGTACAAGGCGGCTCAGGCCGAACTGGTCTCGAACCATATCGCCAAGCAGGACATCGTCATCACCACCGCCCTGATCCCTGGCCAGGCAGCGCCGCGGCTGATTTCGGACGCGCAGATCAAGACGATGAAGCCCGGCAGCGTTATTTTCGACCTCGCTGTCGCGCAAGGCGGCAATGTCGAGGGGTCGAAGCCCGACCAGGTCGTGGAGAAGCACGGCGTCAAGATCATGGGCTATTCGAACACGCCCGCGCATCTTGCGGCTGATGCCTCAGCGCTGTTTGCGCGCAACCTTTACAACTTTCTGAGTGCGTTTTGGGACAAGGACACAGGGCGGCCGGTTCTTCCCGACGATGACGAAATCACCACTGCCATCCGCCTGACCAAGGGCGGCAAGGTTGTGAACGAGCGCCTGCTGCGCTGACGGGAGCAGTTATGGACTTCATCTCAATCCTCTCCATCTTCGTGCTTGCCTGCTTTGTGGGCTACTATGTGGTCTGGTCGGTTACGCCTGCGTTGCATACGCCGCTGATGGCTGTGACGAACGCGATTTCCTCGGTGATCATTGTAGGCGCGCTCATTGCTTCGGCAGCGGCTGGGTCTCCCACTTCGAAATGGCTTGGCCTGCTTGCGGTCGCCCTGGCGAGCGTCAATATCTTCGGCGGCTTTGCCGTGACAGCGCGCATGTTGGCGATGTACAAGAAGAAGGAGCGCTAGGCGCATGGAACACGTTGCTCCACCCGCCTGGGTGATGCTGGCATATCTTGCCTCCGGTGTTTTCTTCATTCTTGCTCTGCGCGGGCTTTCTTCGCCGGCGACGTCGCAGCGCGGCAACCGGTTCGGCATGGCAGGCATGCTGATTGCGGTGACCACTACCCTGTTAACGTATGAAATTGCCAGCCTGCCTGAAATTGCCGGGGCAATCGCAATTGGTGGCGGCATCGGCTGGATCGTTGCCAGGCGAATTGCGATGACAGACATGCCCCAGCTCGTCGCTGCATTTCACTCGCTGGTGGGCATGGCGGCTGTGCTTGTTGCGGCGGCGGCTTATCTCAACCCGCAGGCCTTTGGCATTGCAGGCGCCGATGGTTTGATCCACCAGATCAGCCGCATTGAAATGGGCCTCGGTGTCGCGATTGGTGCCATCACCTTTTCGGGCTCTGTCATCGCATTCCTGAAACTCAACGGAAACATGTCCGGCGCGCCCATCCTGCTTCCTGCTCGACATGTCATCAATTTGGGCACACTCGCCGCAATCCTCGGGCTCATAGGCTATTTCCTGACGGACCAGAGCCCATGGGTCTTCTGGACGGTCACCGCTCTCTCCTTCCTGATCGGGTTCCTCCTGATCATCCCGATTGGCGGCGCGGACATGCCGGTTGTCGTCTCGATGCTCAATTCCTATTCCGGCTGGGCGGCAGCGGCGATGGGGTTCACGCTGCACAACACGGCAATGATCATCACCGGCGCGCTTGTCGGTTCCTCTGGCGCAATTCTCTCCTACATCATGTGCAAGGCGATGAATCGCAGTTTCATTTCGGTGATTGCGGGCGGGTTCGGCGTCGATGCCAGTGCCGCAGGCGGCGAAGCCAAGGAGCAGCGCCCGTGGAAACGCGGCAGCGCCGAAGACGCAGCGTTCCTGCTGGGCGAGGCCGAGCAAGTGATCATCGTGCCCGGCTACGGCATGGCGGTGGCGCAGGCGCAGCACGTGCTGCGGGAAATGGGCGATCAGCTCAAAGCCAAGGGCGTACGCGTCAAATATGCGATCCACCCGGTTGCAGGGCGCATGCCGGGGCATATGAACGTGCTGCTCGCCGAAGCCAATGTGCCATATGACGAAGTGTTTGAGCTGGAAGATATCAACGGTGAATTCGCGCAGACCGATGTCGCCTTCATCATCGGTGCGAATGACGTGGTGAACCCCGCGGCGAAGACAGACAAGTCTTCCCCCATCTATGGTATGCCAGTGTTCGATGTGGACAAGGCCAAGACAATCATGTTCATCAAGCGCTCCATGGGCGGCGTGGGCTATGCCGGTGTCGACAATGATGTCTTTTACATGGACCAGACGATGATGCTCCTCGCGGACGCCAAGAAGATGGTGGAGGACATCGTCAAGGCCCTACAACATTGATGGAAACGCCGGGGCTTTGAACCTCCGGCGCTGACAAGTTGGGGAAGGGACGCCGGAGGTTCAGCAGCCTGTGTCGGGACCACACCGTCCAGGCTGGAGCCTGACTGTGAAGGGAAAATCCGTTCAAATATCTTAACGCGGACCCGGCAATCGCATCCGAATCGGAACGAAAAGCCTGCCTTTTTCAGGGCCATTTCGGGCACGGTTTGCTGTCTGCACGTAAACATGACGTCTTTGCGGGATTGGCCTTGATCTGGTTTCACACCATTATGGTATCAACCCGCGCAGACGGACTGCATGAAATTTGGCATTTTCGGAATTGGGGGGATCGGCTGGCTGCAAGACCGTCGGCGTAGTGTGCGTAACAGAGGTTTGAATGACGGGGTTTCTGGCCGAAGACGGCAGTTTTGATTCGGGGCCAAGCGCCTTGATCTTTGCGGACAGTGATGCAGGTGGGCGCGCTGCTGAAGATGCCGTGCGGGTGGCCGGCGGTCGTGTGCTCGGCAGGCTTGGCCTTGCAGAAGCAGTCGAGAGGCTCAATCGTCAGGCTTCCATTGATGCGGTCTGTGTCGATCTGAGCGAGGATCACGGGCCGCTCGCCGATCGCTTGCTGGATTTGCTGAGTTATATTGCCGTTCGGGATAACCGGCCTGTCGTTGTGGCCGCAACCTTTGCGACGCTTGATTGCGTAGCGGCCCGATTGCAGTCCGGTCCCATCACACTCCTATGCGAACCGGACCTTCTCGATCGGGTTTCGGCGCTTGCGCTTGCCTGGAACAGCCAGTCCATCCTCGGAGTGGCTGATGTCGCGACTGAGGCCGACACTGCCAGGCTAAGAAAACTTGCCGAAGAAGTCAGCCGCATTGCCCGGACGCTGGCAAGGCTTTCTGCCCATGATGCCCAGGATCAGCGTCAGGGACTGTCAAATACCGGTCATGTTGCCGAGATGCGCCCGCGTTTTGATGCCGGTCCACCAGACCTTCTGTCAACGGACTGGCCAAAAGCAGAAGACCTGCGTGCGATCCTGCGCCTGAGGCGCTTGCGCAATCGCTATTTCGATCCCTCGCTCTTTGCTGATCCGGCCTGGGACATGCTTCTCGACCTTATGGCCGCACGACTTGAAGGCGAATTGGTGTCTGTCACCAGCCTATGCATTGCGGCTGCGGTTCCTTCGACCACGGCGCTGCGCTGGATTCGCAATCTGATAGACATGGGTCTTTTCCAGAGACGGGCCGATCCGGCCGACGGGCGACGCATCTATATCAGCCTGACAGATGCTGCAGCACAGGCAATGGCTGCCTATCTTGCCGATGCGCAGGCGCAAGCTGGCCTGCTGGTCTGACAGGGCTTGCCCCATAGCCGCCGATCGGGCAAAGGCGCACTTCCTGCACACGCGGGCGCTTAGCTCAGTTGGTAGAGCATCTCGTTTACACCGAGAGGGTCGGCGGTTCAAGCCCGTCAGCGCCCACCACGCAAAGGCGACCTTGTGGGCGAAGTGCTGGCCCGGACCTCGTGCCGCCGGCTGCAATCAGTGCCTTGGCCTTGGCCGTCAGGCCTAACCAAGACCCCTGACCAGCTTAATGGCGACGCCCATCCAGGCAGTGTCTTCAATCACTTGCTGCTTTGCACCGGACCCCAATGGCAGGATGTGCAAGCGATTGTTGTCGCGACCGATCAGGCGGCCGAAGATGAAACGTCCTGCCGGGCGAGGAAGCAGGACGTCGCGATTGAGCGCCTGTGCAAACCGCTCCGGGCCATAACGGTCACACCAGATTTCATCACCGGCGCGATACTCGCCCACACTTGAATCGACGAGGACGGAAATGGCTCCTTCGGTGGGCAAGGGGGGCGTCACGACAATCGGGTGGCGTGGCGCGCCCGCCCCATCTATGCCCAAGATGGCCGCGACCGGCAGATCCGCCCGACGCGGCATCTTCACGAGGTCGGCCGCATCCACGTCCAGAGCCTTGGCAATGCGGTTGAGCCAACCAACGGAGACCGTTCTTGTTCCCGTTTCCAGTCGCCCTATCGTCTGAGCCGTCGTCGGCGGGTTGCACCGCTCGGCAACTTCGGCAAGCGTCAATCCCTTGGCGCGACGCACTTCGCGAATGGCAGTAATCATGCACGATCCTGAACGTTTAATAACCGATAAGGTTTTTTTCTTTCCTACAGCTGATCCGAAATGGCAAGTCAGTTTTCGTATTGAGTCGTAAGGAACAGACGGGATGAAACAGGTTTTTGTGGAAAGAGAGCTGGCCCAGACATGCCGTGACACCGAGTCACGCAAGGTCAGACGCGTAAAGGTCAATCTCGCTGAATCTCCGCTGGGATGGCTGAAGGCGCGCGGGTTGATCAGCGAACGTCAACTGGCCGCGGGGGAGGCTCTGCGGCGCGACTATGAACGCGGCGCAATCCCGCAAAGGGTCACGATGCGCTGGGATCCTGCTCCCCGGGATGCGAAGCAGAAGGCAGGGCATCAGCAGGCGTCCCATACGCTGGCACAAATCGACGCGCGAGATCGTTTCCACAAGGCAATTGCGGCTGCAGGTCCCGGGCTGGCAGACATCTTGTGGCGGGTTGTCTGTGCTGGTGAAAGCGTGCCGGCGGCGGAACAGGCATTGGGCTGGCCATCGCGGGCCGGCAGGCTTGTACTGCTGCTGGCGCTTGATCGTGTTGCTGACTATTACCGAATCGACAACTAGAAGGAAAAGACACCATGGCAGAAGCAGTCCACGTGCTGCGCAGCGATCTGACGCACACCGAAATACGGCCTTTTGCCATTGATGCGCTGGCGCAAGGGGCCGTCCTCCTTCGTGTTGAGAGCTTTGCAGTCACAGCCAACAACGTCACCTATGCGGTTATGGGTGACTCTTTTGGGTATTGGAACTTTTTCCCTGCGCCTGAAGGATGGGGAATCGTCCCAATGTGGGGGCATGCAATTGTCGAGGCGTCGGAACACCCCGACATTGCGGTTGGTGAACGGGTTTACGGATATTTGCCAATGGCAAGCCATTTGCGGGTGGAGCCGGGCAATATTTCAGCAGGCAGCTTCAGCGACATGGCAGCCCACCGGCAACCCATGAGCCCGATCTACAACCAGTATCGCCGCCTCGCGAGCGATCCTGCGCATGACCCTGACCGCGAAGCTCAGCGGATGATTTTCCAGCCTCTTTTCGGCACCAGCTTTCTGATCGAGGCCATGTTTGCAAAAGAGGCCTGGTTTGGCGCGAATACGCTTGTCATGACCAGCGCCTCATCGAAGACAGCGCTGGCGCTGGCGCATGTTGCTCGGGCCAAGGCACCGCAGGTCCGCAGAATCGGCCTTACATCGGCAGGTAACGCGGATTTTGTCGCCGGTTGCGGCCTGTATGATGAGGTCCTGGCCTATAATGAGATTGGCAAGCTGGCCGGACGCCATGCCGTGTCCGTCGACTTTGCAGGCAATGCCTCTGTGCTCCGTGCAGTTCATGAATCCCTGGGCGACGGTCTTGCGTACAGCTGTCTGGTTGGGGCGACGCATGTCGGCGCGCGGGGTCAGGGGGATGCTCCTCTGCCGGGCCCCGCACCGATCCTCTTCTTTGCTCCCGACCATATGAACGCAGCGGTCAAGGAGATGGGCTTCGATGCGTTCACCCAGTCTTACAACGGTGCATGGCGAGACTTTCTCTTGAGCACGGATGGGTTCATGAAGATTGAGAACCGTCAGGGGCTGGCCAAGGCCGAGGCTGCATATCTGAACACGCTCAAGGGCGGAACGGCTCCGGATTGCGGGATTGTCGTCCGCCCCTGATTGCTGTGTTCCGGCTTTCAATCTGAGCTTGCCCTTCTAGGCTGAGATCGCTCGGCGGCCAGTTTCATGGTCTGGAGAAGTGCGAAGAGCCCCAGGGCCAGGCCGGATGCAGCCAGCCAGTCTGATGCATGTAGAGGCGCGAAAGTGAACAGCCTTGCCATTGGTAGCCAGAACTGGCTTGCAGCGAGCAATGTCACGACAATGAGGCCGACAAGGGCTAGCGCACGGTTCGGCCGCACGACTGCAGCGACGGGGGAGGGACCGAAGGACCGGTTAACAAGAATGAGCACGAGGATGGACTGGACAAGGGTCACAAAGGCGGCCGCCCGAATGTGGCTGGCGCTCGCACCATGTGAATGACCGGTCATGATGACCGCGCCGCACAGCGCAAAGGCAAGCGCGCCCTGAAACACTGACCAGTACATGATCCTGCGGGAGAAAAGGCGCTGATTTGGTGACCTTGGTGGCCGCTTCATCACGTTTGCTTCTTCGGTTTCCGCTTCAAAGACCAGCGAGCAGACCGGGTCGATGACCATTTCCAGAAAGGCAATGTGGATAGGTCCGAGCAAGGGTGGATAGCCCATCAGCAGCGGGAGCAGTGCCAGCCCTGCGATTGGCACATGCACAGCAATGATGAAACGGATGGCCTTGCGCAAATTGTCATAGATGCGCCGTCCCATGCGGATGCTGGCGACAATGGAACCGAAATCATCATCGATCAGAACCATTGATGCGGCTTCACGTGCCACATCGGTACCGCGCCCTCCCATCGCAATGCCGATATGTGCGGCCTTGAGCGACGGCGCATCGTTCACTCCATCACCCGTCATCGCAACGATGGCTCCGGCCTTCTTCAGGGCCTCGACAATGGCCAGCTTCTGTTCGGGCATGATTCTCGCAAAGACGTTGCAGGTTGCTATGCGCCTTTCCAGTTCCGGCGAGGAGAGGTCGGTACCTGTCAGGACTTCGCCACTGGCGATGCCGGCCTGCCGGGCTGCAGCGCGAGCCGTGTCCGGATGGTCACCCGTGATCATGATGACGCGGATGCCCGCTGTCGCGCAGTCCCGGATCGCTGCTGGTACGGATGGCCGCAACGGATCGGACAGGCCAACCAGCCCGACCAATTCAAAGTCGAAGTCCCGTTGCGAGTCTGGCAATGGGGTTTTGTCCCAAGTTGCAGTGGCAACGCCAAGAACGCGCAAGCCGTTTGCGGCCATGTCCCCAACCATGGCGCGAAGCATGGCACGCTGATCTTCAGTCGCCTTGCAAAGGTCGGCAATTGTCTCGGGAGCACCCTTGGCGGCAATCGTGAAACCATTGCACAAACTCGGTGGCCCCCATGCATGGGACATGGCCAGAACGGGCTTTTCCAGTGGATATAGACGGTGGATCCGGTCGTCCTGACCACGAAGGTTCCTGATGCGGTTGCCGTCCTGCTCGGTTGCTAGCGCATGAAATGCCTTTTCCATGGGATCAAAAGGGTCGACTGCGCTTGCCATGATCCCGACCTCGGCAAGGCGAAGAAATGCATCTGGCAGGATCGCAGGCTCCTGACTGGGCCGCTTGTAGGTTCGGCCGTCAACGAGGCGAAGCTCGGCAATCGTCATCCTGTTTTCGGTCAGCGTTCCCGTCTTGTCCGTACAAAGGACTGTCGCCGACCCAAGCGTTTCAATCATGGCCGCGCGACGGGTGAGGACGTTGAGCTTTGATATGCGCCAGGCCCCCATGGCCATGAATACTGTCAGGACAACGGGTAACTCTTCAGGAAGGAGCGACATGCCGATTGCGATTCCTGCCAGAGACGCATCCAGCCAGTTGCCCCGCGATGCACCCTGCAGAATGATGATGAGGCTGCTGACCGAAACCCCGATCAGGGAAAGCTGCCTCACGACTCTGCGCGTCTCGGTCTTCAGTCTTGGAACTTCCGCCTCAATGGTCTCAAGAGCTTTGCCAATCTGCCCAAGCCGCGACGAAATCCCGGTTGCCGTGACTTCGCACGTCGCGCCTCCGCGCACAGCAAGCGTGCCCGAGTAGACCAACCTGTCGGTGTCGATATCCTTGGCAACTGGAAACGACTCTCCCGTAAGCAGAGATTCGTCCGCATGCAGCCCGTTGTTCGCCAAGAGGGTTGCATCGGCGGCGATACGGTCCCCCTCTTCAACGATCAGGATGTCTCCACGCACCACATCCCGTCCGGCAATACGCTGGCGTTCCCCATCGCGGATCACAAGCGCACGCGGGCTTGCCAGATCCCGCAGCGATTCGAGCACATGTTCCGTGCGCGTTTCCTGAATGACAGTAATCAGAATCGAAAAGCATGCGAAGCTCGCAAGGACAGCGGCTTCGGACTTGTCACCCAGCAAGACATAAAGAAGGGCTCCAGCCAGCAGCAATGCGAGCATGGGTTCCCGCAGGACTTCGACTGCGATGCGTAAGGCTGTCCTGCGTGACGCGCGCGGGAGTTCATTCGGCCCCTCCGTCGCCAGTCGCGCGTTCGCTTCGGCCTGGGTCAAACCCTGGTGCATCAGGTCTGCTGGCGGGCCTTCCGTCATTTTTGGCTCAAGGCATTTGCCTGGGCACGGGCGCAATTGCGCCTGGGGCTGGGCTTTCGACCTGGAACGCCGCGGGATCGCTGAACAGAATTTGGTGGGTGGGGCAATTGCGGTATCGCGTCAAGATTCGCGTCTCATACAAGTCGACAATGCGTGCCAGCTCCTGCCGGGAATTGACTTCGGCCGGAAGGCCCTTGAGGATCTTTGCTTCAAGCCTCCACAAAGCTTTCGGTTCCAACGGGCTGTCGATCGAAAGGCCTTCACCCAAAAAATAAAGG
>CAYSCC010000002.1:0-17181 GCA_964429375.1 uncultured Chakrabartia sp. | reverse complement strand
GCCGGGTAGCTATGTACGGACGGGATAACCGCTGAAAGCATCTAAGCGGGAAGCCTCCCTCAAGATAAGATTTCATCGAGCCGTGGAAGACCACCACGTTGATAGGCCAGGTGTGGAAGTGCGGTAACGCATGGAGCTAACTGGTCCTAATTGCTCTTTTCGCGCTTTGAGAGTCCCGCCATCAATGACAGCACTGTGTGCGTGTCCTTGATTGCGAGATAATCGATCGCAGCCCAAAATGACGGTCAGATTTGCTAACAACAAATCCAATGCACGGAATTGATTTTAAGAACCCGCATATCGCTTTTTTGAGCGCCTGCTACATAGCTTGGTGACCATAGCGTCTGTGACCCACCCGATCCCATCCCGAACTCGGCCGTGAAACCAGTCTGCGCCGATGGTACTGTTGCTTAAGCACCGGAAGAGTAGGACGTCGCCAGGCTTTGCAGCAGGCGCTCGAACAAGCGTTACGATATGCGGGATATTCAACGAACCCATTTACTTTGTCAGACTTCGGCTGTGAGGCCTGAAGCGTTGCTTTGGTGACGCGGGATGGAGCAGCCCGGTAGCTCGTCAGGCTCATAACCTGAAGGTCGCAGGTTCAAATCCTGCTCCCGCAACCAGGCCTCGCTTGACCGCACGACAGCACCTATGGCTGCATCCTTTCCGCAAGTTGCCAACCATCAGTCCTGATATTGGGGCAGCATCCAATCAATTGGCGCGAGTCCGTGTTCGGACAGGAAGGCGTTTGCCTTCGAAAAGTGCTTGCACCCAAGGAATCCGTTGTGCGCTGAAAAGGGCGAAGGATGGGCGGCCTTGAGGACCAGATGCCTGCGCCCGTCAACGAACTCCGCCTTGCGTTGCGCATAATTGCCCCAGAGCATGAAGACAACGGGCGTGTCTCGTGCATTGACGAGGCGGATGATCGCATCTGTAAATTGCTCCCAGCCCTTGCCTTGATGCGAGGCGGCCTGTCCCTGCTCGACAGTCAGGACGGAATTGAGCAAGAGGACGCCCTGCTTTGCCCAGTGTTCGAGAAACCCGTGCGCCGCGGGGCGGATGCCCAGGTCTGCCTCAATTTCCTTGTAGATGTTGATAAGGCTGGGGGGTGGTCGAACGCCGGGCTTGACGCTGAAGCAAAGGCCATGGGCCTGCCCTTCTCCGTGATATGGATCCTGCCCGAGGATGACCACACGCACCTTGTCGAGCGGGGTGAGATCCAATGCCCTGAACCATTCCGATCCCTTAGGGAATATGCGCTTGCCGGCCCCTCTCTCCGCAACCAGAAAGGCGCGCAGGTCGCGCATGTACGGACTGTCGAATTCCGGCAGAAGGGGCACTTTCCAGCTCTGTTCAAGGATGATGGTGTCGGTCATGCCTCGATCCTTGTCGCCGACAGAACAAAAGAGTCAACCTTGCCAAGTCGTCGCCTGCATGGGCCGGGCTTCCGTCGCCAGAGCCAGCTCGTTGATCATGGTAGCGGCACAGTCTTCATGCAGGATGTTCTGCGCGCTCTTTTCAATTGGTGAGAATCCCGCCAAGGCTATGTGGCGACCACAGTGGGGAGAAGAGCCTTGACCGAGTTTGAAACGATCCGCGTCGATATCAGCGAGGGAATTCTGACCATCACATTGAACCGGCCCGACCGCATGAATGCGTTCACCGCGCAAATGATGAAGGACATGATTGCCGCATTCGACATTGCGGATGCAGACGATGCGGTGCGGGCAGTCATCGTCACCGGTGCCGGAGACCGTGCCTTTTGCGCTGGGGCCGATCTGGGGTCGGGCGGCGCGACATTCGATTACACCAAGCGACCCGACCGCCTTGAGCAGGGATCGCCGCTCAGGCCTGATGGGAGCGTGGACATGTCTCACCCCAGCGTGCGCGATGGGGGCGGCAGGGTGACGTTGCGGATCTTCAAGTGCAGGAAGCCGGTTATCGGAGCAATCAACGGCGCCGCCGTGGGCATTGGCGTCACCATGCAGCTGCCAATGGATTTTCGACTTGCGAGCGAAGCGGCCCGTTTCGGGTTTGTGTTTGCGCGCCGCGGCATTGTTCCCGAAGCAGCCTCCAGTTGGTTCCTTCCCCGGCTCGTCGGCATAAGCCAGGCCCTTGACTGGTGCTATTCGGGACGGGTGTTTGGCGCGGAAGAGGCGAAGCGGGGCGGCCTCGTTCGCTCGATCCACGCCGCGGATGATCTGATTCCCGCAGCAAGGGCACTTGCAAAAGAGCTCACATCAGATGGTGCTCCTGTCTCAATCGCACTCACCCGCCAAATGATGTGGCGGATGATGGGCGCTGGTCACCCCATGGAAGCCCACAAGCTGGACAGCCGCGCGATCTGGGTGCGGGGGCAGGGTAATGATGCGAAAGAAGGCGTGACGGCATTCCTCGAGAAGCGCCCCGCTCACTATTCGGACAGTGTGGCCCATGACATGCCTCATTTCTCACCCTGGATGGATGAACCAGACTATCAGTAAGCGGGTCGGAGGCCGGGCAGTTCGATGACGGTGAATGAGCGCAAGTCGCTGCCACTTGGTGCAGATCTGTATGGAGACCTGCTCGATACTGCGGCGCCGCAAGAGTCGGGCTGGCGGGCCTATTGGCCTGGTCTGGCCATGACGGTCATTGCTGCGCTGGCCGCTGCATGGCTTTCAGACCATTATGGTGCTCCCAGAATGCTGATGGGCCTTCTTATCGGGCTTGCGTTCAATTTCGCAAACGCCGACACGAGGTTGCACCCGGGGCTCGGCTTTGCGTCGAAAACGCTCCTCCGGTGGGGCATCGTCGTCACCGGTCTTCAGGTCACTGTCTGGCAGATTATTGATCTTGGCTGGGCCAGTTTCACATGGATTGCAGCGATGGTTGCGATTGTCACGGCGACGGGGGCTGTTGCAGCGCGGGTTTTCCGACTGGGCGCCGGTTTTGGAGTGCTTGCTGGTGGCGCCGTCGCCATCTGCGGCGCGTCTGCGGCCCTTGCACTCTCGAGCGTGCTCGGGGAGCGACGATCAAGCCAGGCCCAATTGACGCTCGTGCTTGTCACCATCTCCGCGGCCAGCGCGTTTGCCATGTCGCTCTATCCCGTCCTTGCGCATGTGTTCGGGATGACGGATCGTCAAGCGGGTTGGCTGGTTGGCGGATCGATCCATGATGTCGCGCAGGCCCTTGGCGCAGGCTATTCGTTTTCCGATGAAGCTGGCGAAACGGCTGCCATCGTGAAGCTGACGCGAGTAGCGCTGTTGGCCCCAGCCCTGGCTGTTGTCGCCCTGATCTTTCCTGCAGAGTCGGGCCAGAGCCGCGCCCGTGTGGAGCTTCCCTGGTTTGTGGCCGGGTTTCTCGCGCTTGGCGCTCTCAATTCCTTCCTGCCACTGCCGGGCATCGCAACGGAATGGGCAAAGACGGCAACTCAGTCGCTTCTTCTCCTTGCCGTTACCGCAACCGGAATTCGTTCACCTATGCATCTTCTTCTCAGCCAGGGTTGGCGGAGTGCATTCCCGGTTGCGGCGGCCACCGTCGTGGCGTTTGGCCTGAGCCTGGCGGCCGCTTTCCTGATCGCGTGACTCGACAGATTCCGCCCACAGTGTGAACTATCTTGTTGACTATCACACTATGATGTGAAATCTAGAGTCATGAGCACACAATTGATCGAAAAGCTTCGGCGCCTCGTCACAGAGGGAGGCATGTCCCGTTCAGGTCTTGCGCGCGCTGCGGGGCTTCATGCCAACACGCTGCGTGATCTGGAAGACGAGGGATGGAATCCCACTGCTGAAACGCTCCGCAAGCTCGAGATGTTTCTCTTTTCGAGCAACGACGGACCTGCCCTGGTGCCGATCGAGGAAATCATCGAGGAAGCCCGCAATGGACGCATGTTCATTCTGGTTGATGATGAAGACCGTGAGAATGAAGGTGATCTGATCATCCCTGCCCAGATGGCGACCCCGGATGCCATCAATTTCATGGCCACACATGGGCGGGGCCTGATTTGCCTGACGCTCACAAAGGCGCGGGTCGATCAGCTGGGGCTGGAATTGATGAGCCGGGCCAATGGAACCCGCCATGAAACGGCCTTTACAACATCCATCGAAGCCCGGGAGGGCGTGACGACCGGGATCTCGGCAGCGGATCGCGCGCGAACTGTATCAGTCGCGATTGATGCCTCCAAGGGGCGAGACGACATTGTCACGCCAGGCCATGTGTTCCCTTTGATTGCGCGCGACGGCGGTGTGCTGGTCCGGGCGGGGCACACCGAAGCGGCCGTCGATATCTCGCGTCTGGCCGGCCTCAATCCCTCCGGCGTGATCTGTGAGATCATGAAGGATGACGGCACGATGGCGCGGATGGATGATCTTGTGCCATTTGCCCGCTTGCACAATCTGAAGATGGGGACGATCCGCGATCTCATCGAATACAGGATGCGGAATGACCATCTGGTCGAGCGGGCAAGCGAGAGCAGTTTTGTGTCCGATTATGGTGGGGACTGGCGCGCCATGACCTATCGCAACAAGGTTGATGGATCGACCAGCGTGGTCCTGCAAAAGGGGCGCGTTTCCGCCGATGAGCCCACTTTGGTGCGGATGCACGCCATCTCCATCTTTTCGGATGTTCTGGGGCTTGCAAGCCCGCGCAAGCGAGCTCTGCAGCGCTCGATGTCCGAAATCGGCCGTCATGGCTCGGGAGTCATTGTCATTCTGATGCCGAACGATGGGCAAAAGCTGCAGAACGAAATTGGTGGCACACAGCCTGAGGGAGGCGATTTGCGTGACTATGGTATCGGCGCGCAGATTCTTGCAGACCTCGGCGTCAAGGAAATGATCCTTCTCACCAATGCCCATCGCAACGTTGTTGGCCTCGAAGGCTATGGATTGCAGGTTGTCGGCGAACGTGCAATTCCCCTGAACGTTTGAACCCGCACCGGGGAGGCCGGGCTCCAGAACGCGCGAGGCCCATTGCCTGCGCCATCTGATGCAGTGGCATTGATCGCGGGCGATTGCTTTGGGAGGGCAAAGGATGCTTGATGTCGTGATTAAGGGCGGAAAGCTCTTCGACGGCCTTGGCGGTGCCCCGCGATACGCTGATGTTGGCATTGTGGATGGCTGCATTGCCGAGATTGGTTCGACAATTTCGACGCCCGCGAAAGAGACACTTGATGCGTCAGGGGCGATCGTCACGCCGGGGTTTGTCGACGTTCACACCCATTATGATGGGCAGGTCTGCTGGGATGACCAACTGGAGCCGTCTGCCGGGCACGGCGTCACGACAGTCGTGATGGGCAATTGCGGCGTCGGCTTTGCGCCAGCACCTCCTGGTGGCGAACTCGAACTGATCGAGGTGATGGAAGGCGTCGAAGATATTCCCGGCACCGCTCTTTATGAGGGCGTGCCCTGGGGCGCCTGGGAGAGCTTTCCTGAATATATGGATTATCTCGGCACCCGCAGGTACGCGCTCGATATCGGTGCACAGATTCCGCATGCGGCCTTGCGCAACTATGTGATGGGAGAACGCGGCCGGGCGAACGATCCGGCAACGCATGAAGACATGTCGAAGATGGCTGCACTTGTGGAGGAGGCGCTCAAGGCAGGGGCGATAGGCTTTTCCACGTCGAGGACGATTGGACACCGGACAATGTCGGGCGACCCCATTCCGGGCACCTTTGCGGCTGACGAGGAAGTTCTGGAACTTGCGGCTGCAATGCGCCGGGCGGGCCGGGGCGTCTTCGAACTGATCCCGGGCGGCACAGTCGGCGATCTGGCAGTGCTGGGTGGGGAGCACACGACTCTCGAGCAGGAAGTTGCCCTCATGGACAAGGTGTCGCATGTCAGCCAGCGGCCCGTGACCTTCACTTTGGTCCAGAACGCCGATCATCGTTCAGCCTGGCGTGATGTGCTGAGCCGGATTGAACAGTGCAATGCCAAAGGCGCCCGGCTTTATCCGCAGGTGGCATCACGACCGATTGGCCTGGTGACCAATATCCAGACCTACCACATGTTTCAGCAGCGCGAGACTTATATGAAGCTGGCGCATTTGCCGCTGCCAGAACGTTTGGCCGAAATGCGCAAACCGGATGTCCGTGAGGCAATTCTGGCGGAACGCGATATCTCGTCCGGCAAGGCCGGCATGATGGCGAACGCAAACACCATATTCAGGCGGGCAGCGCCCAATCTCTACGAACTGGATCTGCCGATCGACTATGAGCCGACCAGCGACAAACGCTTTGGCGAACGTGCCAAGGCTGCCGGCCAGACGGTTGAGGAATTCATGTATGACTTCCTGGTTGGCAATGACGGCCGGAATTTCGCAATTCAGTTGGGGGCGAATTACTATAACGGCAATTTCGACGTGATCCGCGAAATGCTCCTTCATCCGGACACGGTCACCGGGTTGAGCGATGCGGGCGCGCATGTGAATCTGATCTTCGACGGTGTCGCACCCACCTATCAGATGATCCATTGGGCACGCGATCGCATGCGCGGCGAGGGGCTTCCGCTCGAATTCATCATTGCCAAACAGACCAAGCGCAATGCCGATCTCTATGGCATGACCGACCGGGGATCGCTGGAGGTCGGCAAGCGAGCAGATCTCAATGTGATCGATTTTGAACGGCTCAGCCTTGGCGAACTCGAAGTCCGAAGTGACCTCCCTGCTGGCGGGACGCGAATTCTTCAACCGGCCACGGGCTATCGGGCGACATTTGTGAACGGTGTGCAGACGCGCAAGGACGATGTCGACACAGGCGCCCGCCCCGGCAGGCTGGTGCGGAGCTGAGAAAATGGGTGCAGGGGATCAATGCCTGCCTCGAATTTTCAGTTCCGGCTCGTGCACTGCCGAATTCGCGCTAGCGCGCACGTTTGGCTATGGCGCCATGCTACGTCATAGCGGCTCATAATCCGTGTAGCCGCGCTCTTCGCCTGTATAGAGCAGAGAATAGTCCGGTTTTTGCAACGTGGCGCCGAGTTGCATGCGTTTCGGCAGGTCGGGGTTGGCGATGAAAGCCCGTCCGAAAGAAACCGCATCGGCGCGCCCGCTTTCGATCAAGGCGCGCGCGCCTTCGGCCTTCAGATTGTTATTGGCAATGATCGGACCGGCCCAATTTGAACGCACCATTCCAAGCGTATCGAGGTCGGCCAGCCCCATGTCGATAACGTGGACATAGGCCAGGCCTTCGCGCGAGGCTGGATCGATAATGCGATTTGCCGCTTGGAGAAACGCGGTAAAGGTCGGTGCAGGGTCGGCAGCATTCATCCCATTGTAGGGGTTGCCCGGCGAAATGCGCAGACCTACGCGACCCGGGCCAATCAGCTGGGCCATGCGTGCAAGGACCATTATCGGAAATTCTGCCCGCTCTTCGGGCGAACCGCCAAACCTATCGGTGCGCACATTGCTCGCTGGGTTCAGGAACTGGTTGATGAGATACCCGCTCGCGCAATGCAGTTCCACGCCGTCAAAACCCGCTACACGCGCATTCAAGGCTGCCTGACCGAACTCTTCGACGACACGCTCGATATCTTCCTCGTTCATCGCACGGGGTTCAGCACATGACGCGGGGACCCCATCCGGGCCGGGTACCAGATCAGAACAGCGCAGCGCCGACGGTGCAATGACATCCGCAACATAACCTCGATTGGCGGAAACGACGACACGACCGCAATGCATCAGTTGCATGACGATTTTCCCGCCTTCGGCATGCACGGCTTCGGCAACCGCCGCCCATCCGGCAATCTGTTCTTGCGACCAAATGCCAGGCGTTCGCCAATAGCCTTTCCCTTCCGGAGAAGGCTGTGTGCCTTCGGTGATGATGAGCCCGGCACCTGCGCGCTGGCGATAATATTCGGCCATCAGCCTCGTCGGCACATCCTCAGGGCCGGCCCGATCACGGGTCATCGGCGCCATGACAATGCGATTGGCCAATGAGAGCGCGCCTAGCCCTACTGATGCAAAGAGCGGATCATTCATCCGAATTCCATTATAAAAGCCTATCAATATCCTCGATTTGCGTTAGATAATATGGAAATTATTACGCAAATCAAGGAAGGAAGCGGAAGTGCGCTACGAGTTCGATGGAAAAGTCGCGTTGGTAACCGGCGCAAGCGGAGGCATTGGACGCGCGACCGCGATTGGTTTCGCCCAGTCTGGCGCGACTGTTCTGGTAGCTGATGTGAATGAAGCCGGTGGCAACGAAACCGTTGCCATGATCAAGGCGGCCGGCGGGATGGCCGTGTTCCAGCGCTGCAACGTGGCGGACGGAAATGATGTCAAAGCCATAGTTGCCCGCGCCGTTGCGGAATTTGGGCGTCTCGATTTCGCGCACAACAATGCGGGCATCAATTCGGTCATGGCAAACGAGTATGATGATGAGATTTGGGCCAGGAGCATTGCAATCAACCTGACCGGCGTCATGCTATGCATGCGCGAAGAGGCTGAAGTCATGCTGAAGCAGGGGGGCGGGGCGATCGTGAACACTGCTTCAATCAATGGGCTGATCGGCAATCCGACCCAACCGGCGTATGTTGCCGGAAAACATGGCGTGGTTGGTCTGACCCGCCATGCCGCTCTCAAGCATGCGCGGGCCGGCATCCGGGTCAATGCAGTGTGCCCAGGCGTAATCGAAACGCCGATGACCGACAGTGTGGCTGCCAACCCGGAGATCCGGAAGATCATGGAGAATATGACTCCCATGGGGCGCATGGGCCAGCCGGAGGAAATTGCCAGCGCCGTGCTCTGGCTCTGTTCCGATCAGGCCAGTTTTGTCACAGGCCATGCCATGGTCATCGATGGTGGGGCCACGGCCTCCTAGGCGTTGCGGATTTTTCAACGGGTCGCGCTACGGCTGGCTGACGACCCAAGTCCTGAGCGAAAAACGATGGCCCCCGCGTCACATGCCGCCCAGATCGCATCCCCTTTGGACAAGGATCGGACGCAGCGCACGGAACGCCGCGGGCGTCCTGTAGAGCGGAATGGTCGGATAAAGATGGTGGACGATGTGATATTGCATGCCTGAGGATGCAATATTGCCCCAGATGCTCTTGAAGGCTCGCGTATCCTGATATCGGCCCTGCGCTGCCATGGGCTGGTGTGGCGCCCAGCTCAGGTAGAAGTTGATGTAGACCGAACTGATTTTGAGCGGCAACCACCAAAGCAGGAGAGCCTCCCAAACATGTCCCGTCCACGCCAGGGCGGCGAGGATGGAATATTGCGACATGCGGGCAATCATGGCGTGCAGCATGGCCTTCTTCGCTGGGGGCGTTCCCAGACGATTCAGAGTTTCGGTGTAACGATCATGACGCGGCTGGTTTTTCACAATTGCCTTGCCCAGACCGCCCAGAGCAGTTGGCGCTGCCATGGGATAATCGGGATCGAGCTCCGGGTGATTGGCGTGGCGATGGTGTTCATAATGGGTGACGCGCAGCACCGAAAGTGGGATCCACATGGGGATGATGGAAACCCAGCCGACAAATTCGTTGAACCAATGCCACCGCGAACCCTCCGGAAAGATGATGTGGTGCTGGGCGTCGTGAGAGGGCAAGTAGCTGATCGAAAGATTGAGCAACGCGATCAGGAAGCCAGCCCAAAGTGGCAGCAAGCCTGTAAAAACAAGAGGCCAAAGAGACAACCAGACAGTCGTGTTTACGAATGGCCAAATGACCATTGGCCACGGAAACCCACCAATGAATCGGTCGGCAATTGCTTTTTCCTGAGCCCTCAGGCTTTGTTGCGATGCCTGTTCTACCATAGCCAGGTCTTTCGCCAACGAGCCACAGCGCCAAGGCCGATGCCAAGCACAAGTCCGCACTGAATTGGGGAAAGCCCGGCTGGGCCTGAGATCCCGGTAAGCTCGAGAGTCGCCGCGATTAGCGGGGCAAGAAAGCCAATGCCAAAAAGGATCGGGCCCAAGCCGAATGCGATGCCAATCAACCTCACGGTTCCATGCCCCCCATCCCGTTAGTCTCACCGGACCAACAGGACCGCATGATTGACTCAATTTGCAGGCAAAGTCCAATCCGTGCGCATGCGCGCTGTCGATCCCTTGCGATGTGCAACCGGCTCCAACGCGACTTAGATTGCCCGAAGTTCGGTTTTGAGTACCTTTCCGCTTGCATTGCGGGGCAGCTCTGGAACGATGTGGAAGCTCCGCGGCACCTTGTAATTTGCCATGTTCCCCCGGCTCCATGCCACAAGTTCGGCTTCGCTGGTTTCGGCATTTGGACGCAGTACGACAAAGGCCTTGCCAACTTCGCCCAACCGCTCATCAGGAACGCCAATCACGGCGACCATCGCAATGGCAGGGTGGATTGCCAGAAGCTTCTCAACTTCGGCCGGGTAGACATTGAAGCCACCCGAAATGAAAAGATCCTTCTTGCGATCAGTAATGCGAACATAGCCCGCATCGTCCATGGTTCCCACATCGCCAGTGTGCAACCAGCCGTTTGCGTCAATGGCCTCGGACGTTGCCTCCGGATCGTCGAGATAGCCGAGCATAACACCCTGTCCGCGGACAAGTATCTCGCCGGTCTCGCCGCGTGGCACTTCCCGGCAATTGTCGTCGGCGATGATGACCTCATTGCCCGGAATCGCTGCTCCGCATGTTTGCGCAATAAGATCAGCCGGATCACCCGGGCGACAACTGGTGATATTGACGCATTCGGTCATGCCATAGGCTGTGATGATGTCGCGGATGCCGAGTTCCTTTCGGATGCGTTCGACGAGTACCGGAGGCACAGTTGCGGCACCGGTGGTCCCACCCCGCAACGAAGATGTGTCAAATGGCTGGCTCTCGCGTTCAGACAGGAGCATCTGGAATATCGTGGGAGGTCCTGGAAGGAAGTTGATCTTCAAACGCTCGATCAGTTCAATAGCCTTCGCCGTTTCAAACTGAGCCATTGGAACGGCGACTGCTCCGCTCAGCAAGCAGGCAACCCAGCCGACCTTCATGCCGAAACTGTGAAAGAATGGGTTGGCAATCAGGTAACGTTCGCCAAAGCTCAGACCAGTGTTTTTAATCCAGACAGCACATTGTGGCAGCACCCGACCATGAGTCATAAGGACGCCCTTGGGGCTGCCAGTCGTTCCGCTTGTAAAAAGAATATCTGAAACTGCGTCTGCATCGACCAATGCCAGAGCTTGGTCGACGGCCGGGTCCCCGGCACTTCGACCGAGGGCCACAAACGCGTCGAAATCCCGATCGAGCATGACAATTTCGCTGAGGTCGGGAAGGTCTTCGTCAGACAAGAGTTCCCGATAGTCTATTCCAAGGAAATCGCTGACAGCAAAAAGGATGCGCGCACGGGTACGTCGCAGAATGTCACCGGCCTCTCGACCTTTCAGACGAGTGTTGAGTGTGACGACCGTTGCACCAATCGCCATTGTGGCAATGGCCGCAACGATCCATTCGCGCCGATTCGGGGCCCACACTGCAATGCGGTCCCCAGCCTTGATTCCCTTGACAAGCAGCGCCGATGCGGCCGCGCGGCTGCGCTGCCACAACTCCTCAAATGTCCAGACAACATCGCCTTCAATAAGCGCGGTCGAGTCGGGCCAAGAGCGTGCAGCGGCTTCGGCAGCATGCGGAATCGTGGCAGGAAGCGGATCAAGCATGTCAGGTGGCGGCAATCATGTTGCTGGCTCCGAAAAAGGCCCGCATTTCCCTGACCTTCCCATCTGCGTCGAATGCAAAGGTATCGATGACATGTATTTCCATGTCCTGACCTTCAAAATGGAGCGGAACATGAAACGCGAACGCAGCATGGTCAGCAGCAACGCGGATGGGTCCATCGAGGACCAGCTTGGCGCCGGTCGCCATGGACATCTGGTAGAATTCCCGAATGGCATCGTGGCCGCGTTTGGGCGGTGTGCCAACCGGATCCTCGACAACAGCATCGCTGGAAAAGATTTCGACGGCCAGTTCGGGATCGCCTTTGTCGAACGCCTCAATATAGGCATGCACTGCGGCGATCATTTGTTCGGGAGTGGCCATGGTCATGGTTCCGGGAAATAACGGCTAATGGTATCGACAACGCAAGCAGGCTTGTCGTTGTTTTCGATCTGTATTGTCACGCGAATGATTGCCTGAATCGCGCCCTTGATGGCTTCCACCGATATGATCTCGCCTGTCCCGCGAATGCGGCCGCCAACCTTGACAGGAGCGAGAAAGCGCAGGCGGTCTGCACCGACATTGACCGCATGGGCAAAGCCGCGCACGTCAATCAACTCTGGCAGAAAATAGTTGACCAGACTCATTGTCAGATAGCCATGCGCGATGGTTCCTCCGAATGGCCCAGCCCTGGCGCGCTCGGGGTCGACATGAATCCATTGATGATCGCCCGTGACTTCCGCAAAGCCGTTCACGCGATCCTGATTGATCTCCAGCCATTCTGTCGGGCCAAGGATTGTTCCTTCGCTGCCAAGCAGGTCGCCGGGTGTTTCAAAGACCCTAGTCATGCGTGCTGGCTCGAAACCGAGACAATTTCGCCCGTCATATAGGTTGACAGGTCTGAAGCGAGGAAGAGCATCACATTGGCCACTTCCCAGACTTCGGCCGGACGGCCGAAGGCCTCCCTTGCGGAAAGCTGGGCAAGCAAGTCTTCGGTTGTCACCTTGGCCAGGAAAGCGTGCATCGCGATAGATGGGGCAACAGCGTTGATCCGTACGCCATGTTCGGCTGCTTCGACCGCAGAGCATCGTGTGAAAGCCATTACGCCAGCCTTTGCAGCGGCATAATGGGCCTGCCCCTTTTGCGCGCGCCAGCCTAGCACGGACGCATTGTTCACGATCACGCCCGATTTGCGTTCATACATCGAGGGCAGAAAGGCTCGTGTCATTCTGAAGACGCTGTTGAGCGTTACATCGAGCACACGGCTCCACTGATCGTCGGTCATTTCGACAACCGGCACTTCACCACCCAGGCCAGCATTGTTGATCAGGACGTCAATGTGGCCGAATTCTCGCTTGGCGGCTTCATGCAAGCGATCAACCTGTTCCTGCACCGTCACGTCGCATACGCTTGTCGCGGGTCTGTGTCCGGTTTCGACGGCGATCCGTTCGGCTGCCTCTCCCAGGCGGCGTTCATGGAAATCGCTGATCAAGACCTTGGCGCCTTCCTCGGCGGCGCGTTTGGCAACTGCAAAACCGATGCCCGTTCCGGCCGCCGCAGTCACGACAACCGTCTTGTCCTTCAAAAGATTGCGGGGTGTTGGATAGGCTGGAATGGTCACAGGTCACCTCTGGGTTCGCGCGGCAATCCAAGTCCACGCTCGGCAATCAGGTTGCGTTGAATCTGGTTTGTGCCGCCGTAGATCGTGTCTGCTCGCGAATAGAGGAAGAGATTGGGCAACAGATCCCACTCATATCGGTCATTGTCCGTGATCTCGCCTGCTTGTCCCAAGACGTCCATTGCGAGTTCGCCAAGGCTGCGCCGCCAGCTCGCCCATTGAATCTTGTATGTCAGCGCAGCACCATCGACCTTGGAATGGTCCGTATTGGAAAGCATGCGTAACGCCCCATAACGCATCAGGCGCAGTCCGATTTCGGCTTTGGCAATGCGTTGCCGTATCAACGGGTCCTTGGCAGCGCCATTGGACTTGGCAGCAGATACAATGGCTTCAAGCTCGTTGCGGAACGCCATTTGCTGCCCCAGCGTCGAAACGCCACGTTCGAAAGCGAGCAGGCCCATGGCAATCCGCCACCCGTCACCAGCGGCGCCAATCATGCTGTCCGCAGGGCAAAGGGCGTCGGTGAAGAAGGTCTCGTTGAATTCCGCATCGCCGTTGATTTGCTTGATAGGGCGAATTTCGATGCCGGGCTGATTGATCGGCATCATCAGGAAGGACAATCCCTTTGGCCCCTTGGATCCTTCTTCGGTGCGCGTGACGACAAAGATCCAATCCGAAATGTGAGCGAGGCTCGTCCAGATTTTCTGGCCGTTCACAACCCAATTCCCGCCTTCGATGCGTCCCTTGGTGCGGACGCTTGCAAGATCCGACCCTGCATTGGGTTCGGAAAATCCCTGACAGAAAATGGTCTTGCCAGCGGCAATATCTGGAAGGAAGCGCTGCTTCTGCTCATCTGTCCCGAAGGTCAGTATCGTCGGGCCAGCGAGTTCAATGCCAATGTGATTGACCCTACCGGGAACGCCGGCTCGCGCATACTCTTCCGCAAAGATCACCTGTTCGGCAAGCGTAGCACTTCGCCCACCCCATTCCCGCGGCCAACCGATGCATGACCAGCCATTTTCGCCGAGATGCTGCTCCCATTCCTTGCGGCGCTCGGCCTTTGCGGTCAGTGTAGTGATGCCTTTGATATCGTGGAACTGGCCGGCCATCTGGGCATTGAGCCAGTCGGCGCATTCCAGGCGGAATTCTTCTTCTTTTGCTGAAAAGCCGAGTTTCATGCGGCCTCTCCCAACGCAATGGCTGCCACTTGCTCTCGATGGAAATTGCCATCGCCGAGCATGGTCTGGATCGACCTTGCCCGTTTGAAAAACAAATGGGCGTCATGTTCCCAAGTAAAGCCAATGCCACCATGCAATTGAATCATGTTGCCGGCGCACATGAAAAAGGTGTCGGCGCAGAAACTTTTGGCGGCGTGGAGTGCCAAGCCTGCTTCATTGGATTCCTCGTCCACTGCGCAAGCGGCCCAGTAGACGGCTGAACGGGCCTGCTCGATCTCTATCAACATGTCTGCAAGCCGGTGTTTGTATGCCTGAAACGATCCGATCGGCCGTCCGAACTGGACACGTTCCTTTGCATAGGCCACTGTCCTATCGAGCGCTGCCTGTGCACCGCCCAATGCTTCTGCGGCAAGGCAGATCCAGCCACCTGAATGAACAGCACCTATCGCGCGACCGGGATCGGCAAGAGGTTCCGCAGCGGCCCGATCAAGTGTCACCCTTGCAAGCGGGCGGGTCTGGTCCATCGTCATATGGGCGCTCACGGAAACGCCTGGCGCATCGGCCCGAACGATCCATGCCTGTCCCGGAACGACGAGAACAAACACGTCGGCGACGGCCCCATGGGGGACCATGTCGAATGTGCCTGAGAGTTCTCCGCCAGAAAAATCGGCTGTCGGCATGCCTTCGCACGCTGCGATGCATTGCCCGCTTGCCAATTTTGGCAACCATTCCTGTTTCTGGGCGTCGCTGCCACCCGCAGCGATTGCACGCGCTGCTGTTGCAAGACCGAGCAAGGGCAAGGCCGCAACCTGCGCGCCAGCTGCTTCTGCGACCAATGCGAATTCAATCATGCCCAATCCGGCGCCGCCATACTGCTCAGGCAGCCCAATGCCGGCCAGCCCAAGGTCGGTGGCGAAACTCTGCCACAATTCGCGATCAAGACCGTCGCTGGCCATCGCCTTGCGCGTCCGGTCCGAACTTGCATGTTCGGCAAAGAAGGCTCTCGCCGTCTCGCCGATCATCGCTTGCTCTTGCGTGAATGCGAAATCCATTATGCTGTTCCCCAGACCTTCCTTGGCGGTGTCCGTTGGGCCAGCAACTGCTCAACCGCTGGACCAACATCACTGGCCGCCCAGCGCGATCCCTTGTCAACAGATGGACCCTCGCGCCAACCGTCTTCCAGCATGATCTTTCCGCCCTCGAGTTCAAAGACGCAGCCCGTCACATGTGCCGATTCGGCGCAACCCAGCCAGACAACTGTCGGTGCGATATTGGCCGGGTCCATGACATCGAACGCCTGCCCTTCCGTGGCCATTTTTTCGGCGAAGGCCTGTTCCGTCATGCGGGTGCGAGCAGATGGGGCTAGTGCATTGGACGTAATGCCATATCGGCCCAATTCGGCGGCTTGCACCAGCGTGAGCGATGCGATTCCGCCCTTGGCAGTCGAATAAGCGGCTTGAGCAATGCTGCCTTGCAGGCCCGCACCTGAAGTCGTGTTGATGATCCTTGCTTCCGGATTGACACCCAGTTTCTGCTTTTCGCGCCAGTAGTTTACGGCGTGACGCGACAGGCAAAAGTGGCCGCGCAAATGCACGTGCATCGTCGCATCCCATTCTTCCAATGTGGCGGAAACGAACATGCGGTCACGCACGATCCCGGCATTGTTCACAACGACGTGCAGATCACCAAATGTCGCGACTGCGGCATCGACGATCCGTTTCGCGGCATCCCAATCGGTAACGTCCTCATAATTGGCCAACGCCTTGCCGCCCGCTGACCTGATCTCCTCGACAACCGCGTCCGCGGCGCTTGTATCGCGGCCTTCCCCGTGAAGGGATGTGCCAATATCATTGACGACCACATTTGCACCTTCCGCGCCGAAGGCGAGTGCATAGGCGCGCCCAAGGCCGCGAGCCGCGCCTGTTATGATGACCGTCCGTCCGTCGCAAATTCCCATCACAGCCTCTCGATTATCGTCACGTTTGCCTGGCCCCCGCCTTCGCACATCGTTTGCAAGCCGTATCTGCCTCCGGTGCGTTCAAGCGCATTCAGCAATGTTGTCATCAGTCGCGCGCCGGTCGCACCAAGGGGGTGGCCGAGGGCAATCCCACCACCCTGCACATTCACCTTCTCGTGAGGAATGCCCAACTCCTTCATCCAGGCCATGGGCACGCTGGCGAAAGCCTCGTTGCATTCGAAAAGGTCGATATCGGCGAGAGACATTCCCGCTTTCTTCAGCGCATGCACTGTAGCGGGAATAGGCGCCGTAAGCATCCAGACGGGATCGTCAGCCCTGACCGAAATGTGGTGAACGCGCGCCCTGGGCTTCAGATTGTGATCCTTCAAGGCCTGTTCGGATGCAATCAGCAGGGCTGCGGCGCCATCGCAATTCTGGCTTGCAACACCGGCTGTGATTACGCCGCCTTCCTGCACCGGCTTCAGGCTCGCCAGACCTTCCAGTGTCGTCTGCGGTCTGATGGTTTCGTCGGTTTCAAGGCCGCAAAGTCCCGAAACTTCGCTGTTGAACCAGCCCTTGTCCCATGCTGCCTGGGCCCGCTGGTGCGATGCGAGGGCAAACTCCTCCATGGCTTCACGGCTGATGTTCCATTTCCTTGCGATCATTTCGGCCGAACTGATCTGGTTCAATAGCCCATCGCCATAGCGGGCAACCCATCCCGGCGATGTGTTGAACGGGTTGGAAAAGCCATAGGGCTCCGCTGCAAGCATTGCCGCAGAAATGGGGATAGCGTTCATGGCTTGCGAGCCGCCGGCGACAACCAGGTCCTGCGTACCGCTCA
>CAYSCC010000001.1:0-20424 GCA_964429375.1 uncultured Chakrabartia sp. | reverse complement strand
GGGTCACCCAGCGGCCATTTGCTGCGCTCGTCCGCTGAGCGATAGGCGGACGGGTCGTCAGATGTCGAATGCCCTTCGGCGCGATAGGTAAAGTGCTCGATCAATGTGGGACCATGGTTGGTCCGTGCACGCTCTGCCGCCCAGGCCGTTGCCGCATAGACAGCCAGCGCATCATTCCCGTCAACGCGCAGCCCGGCCACGCCATAGCCAACTGCTCTTGCTGCAAACGTCGTCGACTCTGCGCCGGCGAACCCGGCAAAGGAACTGATGGCCCACTGGTTGTTGACGACGTTCAGGACGACCGGGGCCCGGTAGACCGTCGCAAAGGTCAGCGCAGCGTGGAAATCCCCCTCGGCCGTTGACCCTTCCCCGCACCAGCTTGCCGCAATCCGCGTATCCCCGCGAGCGGCGCTCGCCATTGCCCATCCCACGGCTTGGGGCACTTGCGTGGTCAGGTTGCCCGAAATCGAAAAGAAGCTTGCTTCCTTCGCGGAATACATGATCGGGAGTTGCCTGCCCTTCAGCCGGTCCCCACTGTTGGAATAGATCTGGTTCATCATATCGACCAGATCCCAGTCCCGTCCGATCAGAATTCCCTGCTGGCGATACGACGGAAAACACATATCGTCCCTTTGGAGTGCAAAGGCCGCACCAATCGAAACGGCCTCCTCCCCGAGACTCTTCATGTAAAAGCTTGTCTTGCCCTGCCGCTGTGCACGAAACATCCGGTCGTCAAAGGCGCGGGTCAGTACCATTGCACGAAGCATCCTGCGCATCACATCTGGAGACAGGCGAGGATTCCAGGGGCCGACAGCCTGCCCCTCATCGTCAAGAACCCGAACCAGCCCATAGGCCAGTTCCCGCATGGCAGATGCATCCTCTGCACTGTCGGGGCGCGGCGTGGCACCCGCAGGCATTATATCGATGTGGGAAAAATCGGCATCCTCACCCGGCCGGGATGGGGGTTCGGGCACATGGAGCCTGAGTGGCGGCAAGTTTGAACGTTGCATGGCCCACGCAATAAAATTACACGAGACAATAATCCACCTGAATCTTGCCGCGGCCGACTTCAAGTGCATTTGCCGAAACTGGGCAATCGGAACCCTGATTTGCCTTCAACCGTCCCGTGCCATATCTGAAGCTTGGAATTCAAAACAGGCTGCAGGCTGGATCCATGTCCACAACCTTTACACTCGACACGTCTACATCGCGAGCGAACCCTACGCCGACACCCATGAAACGGCTTACAGTTCCATTGATCCAGCGCCGGAAAGCGGAGGGACGCACAGACGAACCGCTGGTCATGCTGACTGCCTACACTGCCCGTATGGCGCAGCTCCTGGACCCCCATTGCGACATGCTGCTTGTTGGCGATTCGCTGGGACAGGTCATTTATGGCCTCCCCACAACACTCGCTGTAACGCTCGACATGATGTGCGCCCATGGGGCTGCAGTCGTGCGAGGCAGCTTTCACAGCGTCGTCATCGTCGACATGCCCTTTGGCAGCTATGAAGCATCTCCCGAACAGGCCTTTCTTTCAGCAAGTCGCATCCTTTCTGAAACGGGATGTTCCGCCGTCAAACTCGAAGGGGGAGAAGCGATGGCCCCCACCATTCGTTTCCTGACGGAGCGCGGAATCCCTGTCATGGCCCATGTCGGACTCACTCCGCAGGCCGTGAATGCCCTCGGCGGATATGGCGCTCGAGGCCAATCGAAGGAAGAGCATGGGAAGATTCTGGCGGATGCGAAGGCGGTTGCCGCTGCCGGAGCCTTTGCGATGGTTCTTGAAGGCGTGCTCGAAAATATTGCTCTGGCGGTCACACAGGCGGTCGATGTTCCCGTCATCGGGATCGGCGCTTCGGCCGATTGCGACGGTCAGGTTCTGGTCACCGAGGACATGCTGGGCATGTTTGATCGCGTCCCAAGATTTGTGAAGCGATATCATGAAGTGGCCAATGAGATTGGTGATGCTGCCGCACAGTTCGCTGCTGACGTGCGTTCTCGATCCTTTCCGACCCACGAGCAGACCTATCAGCCGAAATAGGGCGCTTCCCCTCGGGCCAAGCCCCCGCTAAGGAGGGCCAAATTTCGTTTCCGGAGACCAGTCTTGGCGTCTACGCCTCCTACCCAAGAAGCCTTTTTGCGCGAAGTTGACGAAGAACTGCGACGCGACGAGCTCCAATCCCTCTGGAAGCGATACGGCAGACTTGGAATTGCAATCATCGTGCTTGTCCTCGTCTCCTGGGGAGGATGGCTGTATTGGCAAAGCCGGGAAACCAAGGCTTCTGGTGTGGAAGGCGAAAAGCTCTCTCAGGCGCTTGATGATCTGCAGGCTTCCAATCCGCAGGCAGCAATGGAAAAACTGGCCCCCCTCATCCAATCCAGCAATGTGGGCTATCGCGCTTCGGCGAGGATGGCCGAGGCTGGAATCGCTTTGGGGAAGAACGAAATTCAGGAAGCCGCCCGGATATATGGGGAAGTGGCAAGCGATTCGAGCATTCCCCAAGCATGGCGTGACCTTGCCCTAATCCGCCAGACCGCAGCCGAATATGATTCCCTCAAACCGGAAGTCGTCGTCACACGGCTCAGCCCGCTAGCGGCCAAGGGAAATCCCTGGTTCGGAAGCGCAGGTGAAATGGTCGCTGTGGCGTACCTCAAGATGGGCAAGGCCGATCTGGCTGGCAAATTGTTTGCCGACATCGGCAAGGACGAAAATGTGCCTGAATCCATCCGTTCACGCGCTGTGCAGATGGCTGGGAGTTTAGGGGCTGAAACAGCTAGCCCCGCAACCAAGGAAGTCGCAAAATGAAGACGTTTCGCACCGGTTTGATACTCGGCACCATGGCGCTTGCGCTTGCCGGGTGCGGCGTCTTTGGAGGCGGCGGCAGCAAGAGGCCCAAGACCCCTACGATTGGCCAGCGCGTTCCGATTCTGACATCGGAATCCAATGCCGAAGTTGATCCTGCGCTGACCGATGTTGCAATTCTGCTTCCTGCTGCAGAGCCGAACACGGAATGGACCCAGCCTGGCGGCAACGGCCCGAAACTGATGGGCCATGTTGGACTTGGAACATCCCTGGGCGTTGCCTGGACAGCCAAGGTGGATGGAACCAGCAAGACTGCCCGTCTCGCAGCATCGCCTGTTGCGGCAGAAGGGAAAATCTTCGTCGTTGATGTTCGAGCACGGCTACATGCTTTCGACGCCAATAGCGGCGCCTCGCTCTGGGTCAGGCAGATTGGTGACCCCGATTCAGAGGGTTTTTCCAAGGACAAGGCATCGCTGTTTGGCGGTGGCGTCAGTTACAATGACGGGAAGCTCTATGCGACGTCAGGGTTGGGGGATGTGGTGGCTTTCAGCGCCACAGACGGTCGGCAGATCTGGAAAACCCGGCCGGGAGGACCGCTCCGCGGCGCCCCTTCGATTTCGAACGGCCAGATCTATGTCATGAGCCAGGACAACCAGGTCTTCGCCCTCAAGGAGGCGAATGGCGATCTGGTCTGGAGCGAGGCGGCTTCGCTTGAAGTATCCGGAGTATTCGGCGTAGGCGCTCCCGCAGTCGCGCAGGGAAGTGTCGTTGCAGGATTTTCATCCGGGGAACTCAACGCCTATCGTTACGAAAACGGGCGATCCCTGTGGGCTGACGCGCTTTCACGCACCAGCATGTCAACCTCTGTCGCCAGCCTGTCAGATGTCGATGCCAGCCCGGTTATCGACCGCGGCCGCGTCTTTGCCATTGGCCAGGGCGGTCGCATGGTCAGCATGGAACTTGTGACAGGACAACGCCTTTGGGAAATCAACGTCGCCGGAATTGCGACGCCCTGGGTCGCAGGGGAATGGGTGTACGTTGTTGATGATCAGGCCCGTCTGTTGTGTCTGGCGCGCTCGAACGGGAAGGTCCGTTGGGTTTCGCAACTTCCCAAATTCGTGAAGGACAAGAAAAAGAAGGGTCCGATCATCTGGACAGGCCCGATCCTGGCTGGAGATCGACTGATTGTTGCCAGCTCCGAAGGTCAGCTTGCCAACATCAACCCGTACAATGGAGCGCTGCAAAGCCAGACCAAGGCCGGAGCGCCGGTTTACCTGCCGCCCATCGTTGCCAACAACACGCTCTATGTCTTGACCAACGATGGTCATCTAACGGCCTGGCGTTAGGGCGGAGGGGGCAGAGATGGCCACCACCCTTCCCGTGGTCGCCATCATCGGGCGGCCGAACGTCGGAAAGTCGACGCTGTTCAATCGGCTCGTCGGCAAGAAGCTTGCGCTGGTTGACGACCGACCCGGCGTGACACGTGACCGGCGCGAAGGTGATGCCGAGCTCCTCGGGCTCAATTTCCGGATCATTGATACGGCCGGGTTTGAGGAGGATGACCCGCAAACCCTGCCAGGTCGGATGCGGGCGCAGACACAGGCGGCCGTCAACAGCGCGGACGTGGCCCTTTTTGTCATTGATGCGCGCGCGGGCGTTGTCCCACTTGACGAAGAAATCGGCCGTTGGCTGCGAGGCTCCAAAACGCCGGTGATCCTTCTTGCAAACAAGGCCGAAGGCCGGGCCAGCGAAAGCGGCATCCTGGAAGCCTACTCATTGGGATTTGGGGATCCGATCGCATTCAGTGCCGAACATGGCGAAGGCCTTTCCGAGCTATTTTCTGCACTGGCGCCGCATCTCGAACGCGAAGTCGAAGAACAGACCGAAGCGGACGAAGACAATCCCGATGCCCCACTCAAGCTTGCCATCGTCGGTCGGCCAAATGCTGGCAAATCCACGCTGGTCAACAAGATGCTTGGCGAGGATCGCATGATCACCGGCCCGGAAGCAGGCATCACGCGAGACTCAATCTCGATCGACTGGACGTGGAGAGACAGCACAGGGCGTGACAGGTTTGTGCGGCTGATCGACACTGCGGGCCTGCGCAAGAAGTCCAAAGTTGATGACAAGCTTGAGAGACTCTCGGCTGCGGACACGCGCCACGCCATAGATTTTGCAGAAGTCGTCGTCCTGTTGCTCGATGCGACCCGTGGGCTGGAAGCACAGGACCTGCGCATCGCAGACCAGATTTTTTCCGAGGGTCGCGCAATGATCATTGCGCTCAACAAGTGGGACACTGTGGAAAATGGTGCGCCGCTCTATCAAGGTGTGCGCGCTGCGCTTGATGAGGGGTTCGCCCAGGTCAAGGGTGTTCCGCTGCTCACGCTCTCCGCTGCCACGGGCAAAGGCATTGATCTCCTGCTTCAGGTGGCCTTTGAAACCCGTGAGGCATGGAGCAAGCGGGTCTCCACGGGTCAGCTCAACAGGTGGTTTGAAACCGCGATCGAGAAAAATCCTCCGCCGGCACCGGGCGGCAAGAGGATCAAGTTGCGGTATGTCACCCAGATCAAATCACGCCCGCCAACCTTTGTGATCTTTGGCACTCGGGTCGATGAACTGCCCGAAAGCTACCGCCGTTATCTCGTAAATGGCATACGCCGGGAACTTGGCTTCGGAGCCGTTCCCGTGCGCCTGACCCTGCGAGCTCCCAAAAACCCGTTTGGCAAATCTTCCGGCTGACACGGGCGCTGGACGGACTCCATAATGGGCAGTATCCTGCGTCACACAGTGTCCGGGAGGTGATGGCATGAAATTGTCCGCTTTGGCGATAGCCATTGCCTTCCTGGTGTCCGGGCCAGTCAATGCCCATGCATCGGCGCCATCCAATCCGGCTATTGCCGCAGCGATAGCCGATCCCGGCCGCCCCGCTGACGATGTGAAGAAAGATGCGACGCGCAAGCCAGGAGAAGTCCTCGAGTTCGCGCACGTGAAGCGCGGAGACAGGGTTGTCGACTTCATCATGGGCGGCGGATATTTCACGCGTCTTCTCGCAGGCACGGTCGGCGCAGACGGCAGAGTCTTCGCCTATCAGCCTGCAGAGTTCATTGCCTTTCGCGCCCAATATGGCCTCGATCTGAAGGCGGTGAGTGATGCTCATGGAAATGTGTCTGCTCTTTCCGATCCACTTGCGCGTCTTGCCTTGCCCGAGTCAGTGGACGTCATTTTCACGGCGCAGAACTATCATGACCTGCATATCTCCGCATTCCCTGCGAACCTGGCAGAATCCGTGAATGCCGCGCTCTTCAAGGCATTGAAGCCAGGCGGTGTGCTTGTTGTCATTGACCACGCTGCTGCCAGCGGGTCAGGCACAAGGGATTCGAACACACTTCACCGCATTGATCCCGCCTCGGTCCGCATGGAACTGGAAAGGGCTGGATTCACGTTTGAAGCTGAGTCTGGCCTGCTCCGGAACCTGGAGGATCCGCACACCCAGCTAGTCTTTGATCCCGCCATTCGCGGCAAGACGGACCAGTTCGTCTACCGCTTCCGAAAGCCTCGCTAAACCAAAGCAGGCGCAAGCCGTTTCTCTTTTCGATATGCGTGAATTCCGCATGTCCATGTGAGCGTCGATCAGGAAGCGGATGTCCGGAAAATGGACGAACAGTCCCCCTCAAGCCCCCGAACGCCGCGCCAGCGCGATGGCCGACAGAAGCGCTTCCTGGTCGGGCTGATGGTGTCCGAAACATGCCGTCCGCAACGCATTGTGATCACGAATCTGTCGGCTTTCGGCCTTGCCTGCCGGGCAGTTCAGGTTCCGGAACTTGAGGAACAGGTCACCATCTCGCTCGGGGAATTCGGCGATGTCCGCGGGACTGTGCGCTGGCGACTTGGCCGCCGCTTTGGCCTTAGAACGAAGGACGAAATCGACGTGATCGCAATTGGCCTTGCCAAAAGCGGCTTTCGTTCATGCGACTATGATTTGCCACCCGATCCCAAGTTCGAGAACCTGATGGTTTTCGAATTCTTCCGGGATGCGGAATATCATGAAATTGAGACCGCGCCGGCAGAGGGCGCTCAGAAGCCGTCCGGCAATGCAATATCGCCGACCAGTCGGCGATAGCATCCAATGGCATAGCGATCAGTCATGCCGGCAATAAAATCCGCAATGTGACGCGACCGACCTCTGGCATCCTCCGGAAGATCATTTCTCCATTCTTCAGGCAAAAGTCTCGGGTCGCTGTCATATGCAGCAAAAAGCCCTGATATGATCAGCCGGGCAAGCTCCGCCACCTCGAGCTGACGTGGATGATGGTAAAGCTTGGCGTACATGAATGACTTGAGCTCGGCTTCCTGTGTCGCCATCTCGTTGGAGAATCCGGCGAGCGGGCGTCCTGCAGATCTGACTTCAGCCACGGTGCGAACACCGGAATTGGCAATACTCTTGCGGGTGTGGGCAATCACGTCATTGACCATGGCCCCGATCTGCTGACGGACCAGTTCCGCGCGCAGGCGGCTGGATTCAACATCTGGGAAGCGTTTGCGAACCTCATCCCAGCCTGCCCTTACCAAAGGCACGGTCAAAAGCTCGTCAAAGTCAATCAGCCCCGCCCGCAGGCCATCATCAATATCGTGGTTGTCATAGGCAATGTCATCGGAGACGGCAGCAATTTGGGCTTCAAGCGACGCGTGGCTCGCAAGCTCGAGAGGGAAGGTCTTGTCGACCATGGCCATCTCCCAACCGGGATGCAAAACAGGCCCATTGTGCTTGGCCAACCCTTCAAGCGTTTCCCATGTCAGATTGAGCCCTCGCCACCGAGGATAGGGGGTCTCCAGGTGCGTCAGGATGCGAAGTGTATGTCCATTGTGATCGAACCCCCCGGCGAGGGCCAAAGACTTGGTCAAAGCTTCTTCGCCTGCATGTCCAAAAGGCGGGTGACCCATATCATGGGCTAGGCAAAGCGCCTCGGTCAGATCTTCGTTCAGACCCAGAACTCTGGCAATGGTGCGGCCGATCTGCGCAACTTCGAGGCTGTGTGTCAGCCGGACGCGAAAATGATCGCCATCGGGCGCGACAAAGACCTGCGTCTTGTGGCGAAGGCGTCGAAAAGCAATCGAATGAATGATGCGATCACGATCCCGTTGGAAGGCGGTGCGGGGGCCGCGCGTTTCACCCTCAGCTTCGAGATGGAGGCGCCCCTTGCTTGCGGCAGGATCACTTGCGTACGAGGCAGGGGCCTTCATTTCCCTGAAACTTTGGTCACGACCTGGCCGGGGTCGCTCGCAAAAGTCGAGCCCTGCAAGCCCGCCTTGTTCATCGCATTCACCATTGCGCGGGCTTCAGACTGGCTCTTGAACGGTCCGATGAGCAGGCGATTTGTCGCCTTGAAGGGGACGGACGATGCATTCTGCCCCTTGAACACCGTGGGGGACTTTTCCTTCAGTTTCTTCCATGTTCCAGGAAGCCCTGCATCATTGGCTCCTGTCGCGACCTGCACCCAGATGCGCGCCGGGTGCTTTGCAGCGGCAAGACGTTCAGCCTCCTTGGCGTCCCTGGCCGCCTTCTCTTCTGCCGCAGCCTTGGCTTCAGCGGCAGACTTGCGCTGCGCCGCAATCCGGGCGGCCTTGATTTCAGCAGCCGTCGGCAACGGCCCGGCAGCGCTTTCCGGTTCCACCTCAAGGCCAGCCAAAATGCCGCCTAGTCCTGCTACCGGGCGTGGCTGCTCTCCCAAAGGCTGAACTTTTTGCGGCACTTGCTCTCTCGGCAGCGGAGACCCGCTTGCTGGCGCCGGAAGTGGTGCTGGCCCGGGGATCTCAAATCGGGCCGAAGGCGACTCTTCTGCTGAAGCCGACCCTGACGACGGCGGGGTCGCTGGTAATGCGTTCACGGCCTGCGGTGATGCCCCAACCGTGTTGGCAGCCACTTGCGAGGGTTTTGGCGCGATGGTTATCGCATCTGATGCCGGCGCCACAGCAACTTCGGAAGGTGGGCGAACCGAAGTGCCCGGGCTCGGTCGCTTCTCTGGCGCGCTGCTATCCGTGCCTGCGAGCGCTGGTGCAGGCCGGACAGGAGCCGTCTGTGGACGATCCACCGTTGCTGGCGTAACGGGAGGCGCTTGCGCTGGCAACGACGCCACAACATCGCGGCCCGGAATGCGCCTCGGCTCTTTCGAAGCCGCGGGGCGCTGTACTGTTGCAACATCGGCGGCCCTGGGTCCGAGTGGATCCCCTGCCGGAATCAGTCCGTCGGCCACGCCACCAGAGCCCGCAGGACGATAATTGTCCCCTGCCGAGGCGAGAGCTACCGCAGAAGCATCACTTGGCATGATGCCAAAGTTGACGGCCAATGCGCGTTCTGCGGCGTCGAGCGTGGCCAGCCTTCTGAGAAAAGGCGCCATTGACGCGCCTGCCCCTCCCGGCATCACCGCGTTGGCCACGCCTTCTGCGGCTTCGACATCTCCAGCCATGGCCAGCACGAAGGCGCGCGCGCGCCATGCCCCCCGATTTTTCTGGCGGAGCAGCGGATCGAGCAATTCCATCGCGCCTTGATCGTCTCCGGAAATCCCTAGCGACAGGGCATAGCGGATCGTCAGTTCATCATCGGGACCAGACCGGAGCGCGAGTGCATAATCGCGCTGCGCACGCTTGGGTTCTCCTCGAAGATCATAGGCCAAACCCCTGTCGCGGGCGATGGATTGCTCCGACATGCCAAGCGCAGTCGCCTCGCTGAACAGCCGCAACGCATCCGTAGGCTTTTGTTTCAGCACAAGGGCTGAACCGATGGCAGCCTTTATCTTGGCGCTTCCAGGCGCGATATCTTCGGCCCGCGCAAGAAAAGCGAGGGCAGCATCCCCGTCCCCGACCGCAATGGCGCTCAGTCCGGCTTCGGTCAGCGCAGTAACGTCGCGCGGATTCTGGGAAAGAATGACAAGGTTTGCAGCCAGCCGATCTGATGGATCGGCGGACTTGACGCCCTGTGGCTCTACCGCTGGCGCCGGTTGCGCCATGACGGTCTGCGGGAGGGCCATCAAAGCGGCGGCCAACCATCGGCGCCAGCCGACCTGATCAATCAATTTCATGAAAACGGACCTAAACCCCCAGAGCAGATGCGGCGCAAGGGGGTGCCTGACAATTCACGCCGGGATGGTAGCAGCCGGGGACAAACCGGCTGCCACTCTTCCGGGCCCGATCAACTACTGGTTGTTCTGCCGATTGAGGAACCGGGGTATGTCAAGTGGATCTGACGCCTCGGTTGGAGCCACATCTGCTTTCGCAGAACCGCGCGCGATGTTCGACATCCGCTCGAACAACGTCCCTCCGGCAGCGGGGCTTGGGCGCTGCACCTCTTCCGCGTCACCCACCAGCCAGCGCCGGCGCGGCGGCTCGGGATTGTCGACCGTATCATCGAACATGGGCGGAACAGGATTCGACGTCACTTCCGTGTCAAGCATTGACTGGGGTTCGAGCATCAGTTCATCGGGCTCGATCGCAGTCGCTTCCTCAGCCATCGGCGCTTCCAGCACAAGCGGGGCTTCTTCTTCGTTCGCAGGCTCTGCCACTGCGTCCATCGTGACAGGGTCTTCGACTTGGCTCTCAGCCGATTCAACAATCGGTGCAGGCGCAATCACAGGCTCGGGCGTGCGAATGATTTCTTCGCTCTTGCGGGCAGTCGGGAACGAAAAGACCCGAGCAGGTTCTGGCGCAACGACCGATTCCGCTTCGATGCCGGTAGCGACAACGGAAACGCGAATGCGACCGTCCAGTTCATTGTTGAATGCCGAACCCCAGATGATGTTGGCATCAGGATCGACAAGTTCCTTGATATGGCTTGCGGCTTCATCGACTTCCATCAGGCGCATGTCTTCGCCGCCGACGATGGATACGATCACGCCCTTGGCGCCCTTCATCGAAACACCATCAAGCAGCGGATTGGCAATGGCTTTTTCAGCAGCGTCAATTGCGCGATTGTCACCGGATGCTTCGCCAGTACCCATCATGGCCTTGCCCATTTCGCCCATCACCGAGCGAACGTCTGCAAAGTCGAGGTTGATGAGGCCCGGCATGACCATCAGGTCCGTAATGCCGCGAACGCCCTGCTGCAGCACTTCGTCTGCCATCTGGAAGGCTTCCTTGAACGTCGTCGACGGGTTGGCAATCAGGAACAGGTTCTGGTTGGGGATGACGATCAGCGTATCGACGTGTTTCTGAAGTTCTGCAATCCCGGCTTCGGCCGCCTTCATGCGCCGCGAGCCTTCAAAGCTGAACGGCTTTGTCACAACGCCCACAGTCAGGATACCGCGATCCCGGGCAGCCTTGGCGATTACCGGCGCGGCCCCGGTTCCGGTGCCGCCGCCCATGCCGGCAGCAATGAAGCACATGTGCGCGCCATCGAGAGCCTTCTCAACGGTCTCGATTGTTTCCTCAGCAGCGGCACGACCGATTTCGGGGCGTGACCCTGCCCCAAGCCCCTGTGTGATTTTCAGGCCGAGCTGAAGCCGACGTTCAGCAGGACTTGTGTTGAGTGCTTGCGCATCAGTGTTCGCGACGATGAAATCCACCCCCTGGACCTGCGCCGCGATCATGTTGGCAATGGCGTTTCCACCCGCACCACCAACGCCGATAACGGTGATCCGCGGCCGCAGTTCATCCACTTCGGGTGCCATGAATTCAATGCTCATCTCGCTGTCTCCCCATCTGATGCCAAGGGCGAAGCATCTGCCCCCTTGACTCTTTGCCTGAACTGATTCGCCGAATCACCTAAAAAGTTAACGACTCGGAAAATTTCTGCAATTTGTGCATTCATTACAGAATCCTTACAACATCTAGTAGGCGCTTTGCAGCGCCGTCATCAACTTTTTAATCAGTCCGCCGCCCAAAACCGGGGTAACCCGTGGCGCTTCCGGCATAATCACCCGCAAGTCGATGGGATCGGACGCGGCATAATGAATAAGCCCGGCGAGTGTCGTGAATCCGGAGCCGCTATGAGCCTCTGGCAAGCCCGCCAGGCCGCGCGGCCGACCAATGCGGACCGAGCGACCAAGCGCCCCCTGCATGTAATCCGCCATGCCCTTGAGCTCTGCGCCGCCACCCGTCAAAACCACTTGCCGTCCGACCGGCCCGGAAAAGCCGAGATCCTTCAGTGCCTTTGACACTTCACCCGCAAGATGTTCCAACCGCTGCCGGATCACGGCAATGAGCTGCGCACGCGTTATGCGCGACGTTTCCGATGCATCATCTTCAGCAGACAGCGGCGCGACTTCGATCATGTCATGATTGTCCCGCGGACTTGCGGTTGCAGAGCCGTAAAAACACTTCATGCGTTCTGCCTGATCGCGGCGGGTGCCAAAGGCAGACGCAATATCATCCGTGATGTCTGCCGCTCCGAACGGAATCGAGGTCAGACCGACAAGCATCCCGCCCGCAAAAAGTGAGACATTGGTGACGCCGGCTCCCAGTTCCACCAGCGCCACACCAAGTTCACGCTCTTCATCCGACAGGCAAGCCATGCCGGTCGCAACGGGAGATGCGATGATCGACTTCACCTCGAGATGCGCCTTTCTGACGCACAGGTCGAGATTGCGCACAGGCGATCCATCCGCGCACACGACGTGAATATCCACGCCAAGTGTATCAGCGTGCAGGCCCAAGGGCTTTTTGACACCCTGGAGCCCATCGAGCGTGTAGAGGGTGGGCTGCGCATGCAGGATCATGCGACCGTCTGGATCCAGGGTGTTGCGTCCCGCGGCCAGAAGTTCGTCAATGTCTTCCTGCTCGATGCGATGGCCCCCAAGTTCAACCTCAACCGAGGCAATGTCGCTGACCAGACCGCCTGCGGAAAAGCCGACCCACACATTCTCGATGTTGGTTCCGGCAATACGCTCCGCCTGTTCAACGGCATCCCGGACGGCTGACTCCGTTGCGTCCATGTCAGCGATATAGCCTCGCTTGACGCCGCGACTTTCCCTTTGCCCGGTGCCCAGCACCTGAATATCACCAGACGGAAGCCTCTCCGCGATGAGGGCCGACACCTTCCAGGAGCCGATATCAAGCGCCGTGATCAACTGGTCACTTCTAGGCTGTGCCACCGGTTACCTCCCTCTTGGTCTCATCCCCAGATTCCCTTGGAGCGTCGATCGCAGGTTTCGACGTATCAATCTTTGCAACGAATTTTGTCGGGTCGCGCATGTCAAATCGGGCATATCCCCGTCCGAGAAGCCGCTGCACGCCGTCCATTCTTGCAAACCGGACCAGCGCCTTGCCCGCAAGGTCGTCCCCTTCAGGCAGAGCCAGCGTTTCGCCGGACTGGAATTTCAAATCCCAGCGTCGCCCACCAACCCAGGTCGCGGCAGCCAGCATGGGCTTCAACGCCGGGGCTCGCTCCATGAGATTCGAAAGTGCGGTCGCCTTTTCGTTGGCCTCGCTCCCGATCAGCAGTGGCAGGTCGGGCATGGCATCAAGCGACACGGGCTCAAGGATGACGCCATGCGCGTCAATCAGCGACAGCTGCTGATTGTGCTGCCAGATCGCCGCCGCCTTGCGCTCGACAATATCCACCACCAACGTGTCAGGCAGGCGCCGTGAAACCCTCGCATCTTCGATCCAGCCAAATCCGAGCAACTGGCTGCGGATCTTTTCGAGATCAACAAGAGGCATGGCCATGGAATGCTGGTCAAGCGCAATGGCATAGACGGTCAGCCGCTCCATTCTGTCGATGCCCGTGACCTCGACACGCTTGACGGCGAAACCCGCCCGGCCAATCGACCCAGCAACGGCTGTGCCGACATAGCCTGGCAGGCCAGCCATCATGGCGCCGGCAACGACTGCCACAACAGCCATACCGGCCATCGCCCATGTCACGAAACGGTCAATCGAATCCTGCTTGAATGGCATGGCCGTGCGCGCCTTCGACCAGACGGTGGCCGACTTCGCCCCTGACTTGCGCCGCTGCGCCTTTACAACTGGCCTTTTGCCGTTGCGCTTTAGAGTTGTTGTCCGGCTCATAGTGCCTGCCTCACGATCCGATCCACAAGGTCATCATAGGAAATGCCTGCGTATTTCGCCTGCTCGGGCACAAGGCTGAGCGGCGTCATGCCCGGTTGCGTGTTGATTTCCAGCAGGAAAATGCCTTCGATGCCCTTTTCATCATCCCAACGAAAATCGGATCGCGAAGCCCCGCGGCAGCCAAGCACGCGATGCGCCTTGAGGGCATATCCCATCATTGCTTCACTGATGGCATCAGGAATTTGGGCTGGGCAGATGTGGGTCGTAAGGCCATCGGTATATTTTGCGTCATAATCGTAAAAACCGCTCTTTGGCTGCAGTTCCGTCACGCCCAGTGCGCGATCATCCATGACGGCAACGGTCAATTCACGCCCCCTTATGAACGGCTCCGCCAGCAGCTCATCAAACTCCTGCCAGGGGCCCTTCACATCGCGCCCGATCGGGTTGCCATAATTGCCCTCGTTCGTGACGATTGCGACGCCGACGGACGACCCTTCATTGACCGGCTTCAGGACATAGGGGCGTTGCAGCGGGTCCCGCTCGAAGATGGTGGCGCTCTTCACGATCTGGCCGCCGGGCATTGGAATTCCATAGGGCACGAGTGCCTGCTTCGTCAGCACCTTGTCTATGGCAATGACAGACGTCACCATTCCTGAATGGGTATATTTGAGGCCCATCAGGTCCATCATCCCCTGAACCGATCCATCTTCACCCGGGGTGCCATGGAGCGCGTTGAAGACAACATCTGGCGCCGCTTCTGCCAGGCGCGCCGCCACATCGCGGCCCATGTCGATCCGGGTTACGCGATAGCCCTTGCGTTCCAGGGCGTCGGCAACTCCGGCCCCGCTTGTCAGCGAAACCTGTCGCTCAGCGGACCAGCCGCCCATCAGAACAGCAACGTGCAACCCACTCACTTCGATACTCCCACACGTTGAATTTCCCATTCCAGATCAATGCCGGACCTGGCCTTTACTCTCTTTCGCACTTCCTCTCCCAGCGCTTCGATGTCCGCGCTCGTCGCATCGCCAAGATTGAGAAGAAAATTCGTGTGCTTTTCCGAAACCTGGGCGCCGCCAATCTTCAATCCCCGGCACCCCGCTTCATCGACCAGTTGCCAGGCCTTGTGGCCAGCGGGGTTCTTGAACGTCGAACCACCGGTCTTCGACCGCAGCGGCTGCGAGGATTCCCGCTCCGCAGCGATGCGATCCATTTCGGCCCCGATGGTCGCAGACTGACCCGGAACACCCCGGAAGGTCGCGCCCACGACGATGCAGGACTCCGGCAGCTCGGAATGACGATAGGTATAGCCAAGCTTTTCCAACGGAAGAATCACCCGCTCACCCGAACGCATGATGACCTCAGCGTCGACCAGAATGTCGCGAACTTCGCGCCCATATGCGCCGCCATTCATCTTGACAAATCCACCCACGGTTCCGGGGATACCGCGCAGGAATTCCAGTCCCGAAATGCCCGCATCGCGCGCCGTTGAAGATACAAGGATGCCGGAGGCAGCCCCGCCACACCAGAGCGTCACGGGATCGCGCTGTTCAACTCTTGCAAACGGCTTCCCCAACCGAACTGTCACTCCGGGAACGCCGCCGTCGCGGACAATGAGGTTCGATCCCAATCCGAGCGGCCACAGTGGTGTAGACGGATCCAGCTGCCGGACAAAGGTTTGAAGGTCGTCAACATCAGCCGGTTCGAACAGCAACTCTGCAACACCGCCCGACTTGAACCAGACAAGCGGTGCAAGCGGTGCACGTGCGGTCAGCTTGCCGCGAACCTGTGGAAGGGCTGCAACACCGGTCATGCGCGCGCGGCCTTTATCGCATCTGCCAGCCCGGCCGCCCATTTGGTAATGTCGCCCGCGCCAAGGCAGATCACCTGGTCAAGCGGCTGCGCAACCTGCGCAAGCTCTGCCGCAAGACTTGACGCATCGGCTATCTCTGCTGCTGCACGGTGCCCGCGCTGCTTCAACCCCTTGACGAGCGTCGCTGCGCTGACGCCGTCGATCGGCGCTTCGCCAGCGGCATAGACGGGGGCAACATAAACAATATCGGCATCATTGAATGCCTGCTGGAATTCATCCATCAAGTTTCCAAGCCGCGAATAGCGATGGGGCTGAACCACCGCGATCACACGCCCGCGTGCGCCTTCGCGTGCGGCGGCAAGCACCGCGCGAATCTCAACCGGGTGATGGCCGTAATCATCGACAATTGTCACGCCATCGACTTCGCCCACCTTCGTAAAGCGACGCTTGACGCCGCCGAATTTGGCAAAGCCGGATTGAATGGTGGTATCTTCGATGCCCATTTCAAGCGCCACCCCGATAGCGGCGAGAGCGTTCTGGACATTGTGCCGACCAGGCATGGGCAGCTCGATTCCTTCAATGACTCGCGTAGACCCATCTCTGGAGCGCACAGCGGCGTCAAAGCGATTTCCGCCGATAATCGGCGTCACATTGTCGCCGCGAACGTCGGCCTGTGCCGAAAACCCGTAGGTCATGATCCGCCGGTCACGAATGCGCGGCAGAATTGCCTGAACTTCCGGGTGATCGAGGCAAAGGATTGCCACACCGTAGAAGGGCACATTCTCGATAAACTCCACATAGGCGGCCTTTGCCCCCTCAAAATCGCCGTAGTGATCGAGATGTTCCGGATCGATGTTGGTGACGACTGCTATCGTGCCGTCAAGCCGGAGGAAGGAGCCGTCACTTTCATCAGCCTCGACCACCATCCACTCGCTGTCACCGAGCCTGGCATTGGACCCGTAACTGTTGATGATCCCGCCGTTGATCACCGTCGGATCGACCCCTCCGGCATCAAGGAGGGCAGCAATCATTGACGTCGTGGTTGTCTTTCCATGAGTCCCTGCGACGGCAACCGTCGACTTCAGTCGCATCAGTTCCGCAAGCATCTCTGCCCGGCGGACTACGGGAATACGGCGTTCATAGGCCGCTTCAACTTCCGGGTTGGTCTGACGACTGACGGCTGTCGACGTCACAACAACGGCAGCATCCCCAAGATTTGCGGCGTCGTGCCCAATCATGACCTTGATGCCGCGGGCGCGCAAACCTTCTACGACATAACCTTCCGCAATGTCCGAACCCTGCACCTTGTAACCAAGATTGTGCATGACCTCAGCGATGCCCGACATGCCAATGCCACCGATACCGATGAAGTGAATCGTGCCGATGTCAGTTGCAACGCCCTTCATGCTGCTGCTCCTGCCAATCGGGGTGACGCCGCCCAGTCATCAGCACGCAGGCCATCGACAACAGGCGTCCGAGCAAGGCTTTCGACAAGGTCAGCCAGATCTGACGTTGCGTTCGGCCGACCGCACGTCCTTGCGGCACGCGCGGCATTGGCCAGCCCCTGAGGATCAAGGCCAAGCTTTTGCATCTGCTTTGCCAGTTCGACCGGCGTGAACCGGTCCTGCCGGATTGCCCGCGCACCTCCTGCAGCCACCATTTCACGAACATTCTCGCTTTGGTGGTCGTCTGTCGCGCTTGGCAGGGGAATCAATATGGCCGGCCGACCAGCCGCAGTCAGTTCGGCAATCGTGGATGCCCCGGCACGTCCGATTACCAGATGCGTCCAGGCCAGCCGTTCAGGAATGTCGGTCATGTAGGTGGCAAGGTCAGCCGGAATGCCAAGTTTTTGATAGCGCGCCCTTACGGCGTCGATGTCCTCCACCCTGCACTGTTGCGTGACCTGCAACCGGCGGCGGAGTGCCTCTGGCAACATTGCAAGGCCGTCCGGCACAACTTCGGACAAAATGGTTGCCCCCTGGCTGCCACCAATCACAAGCACGCGAAACACGCCTTCCGCATCAAGCAAGGGATAGGCCCGATCTCGAAGCGCCAGCACGTCTTCGCGCACCGGATTGCCGACGAGGCGAACTTTCAGGAGGTTTTTGGCGGAAATCCTCTTCACGTCCGGATATGCCGTTGCAATCGCGTGAACCCAGTTGGCAACAAGCCGATTCACGCGGCCGAGGACTGCGTTCTGCTCATGGACTGCTGTCGGGATACCGGCGGACCGTGCAGCGGCCAACGCAGGGAATGCAGGATACCCCCCAAATCCGACGACCGCCGCTGGTTCAAAGGCGTCATACAATCTGAGCGCCATCCGGCGCCCTGCCAGGATAGACCGAAGGCCGCCCGGCCAGCTGAGCGGGTTTCCTGTGATTCTCCCCGCTGGAAGTATGTGGACAGGCACGTCTTCAAAGAGCCCGGGTATGCGCGCACCGCGTTCATCCGTGACAAGCGCGACATGATGGCCGCGCGCCCTGAGTTCCGCCGCAAGGGCATGTGCAGGCATCATGTGCCCGCCTGTCCCCCCAGCAGCCAGAACGAAGTGGCGAGAGATGCTCATCTGCTGTTCCATTTGACGACGTAAGGAGACCTCAGCAGATAGGGGTTCTTGCGTGTAAAGGCGAGCAGAAGACCAAAGCCGATCGACAGCGCAATCATGGATGACCCGCCATAGCTGATGAAGGGAAGCGTCATCCCCTTGGACGGAGCAAGCCCTACATTGACAGCGATGTTGATGAACGCCTGGACGGTGAACTGGGTTGCAAGGCCTGCTGATGCATAGACGAGAAAGGCATCCTCCTCGTCCAGCAGCTTGACGAAAACACGAACCGCGATGGCAAGGAAGAGCGCGGCTATGGCCATGCAGGCAATCAGGCCAAACTCTTCGCCGATCACCGAAAAGATGTAATCCGTGTGCGCTTCGGGAAGGTGGAATTTCCGTTCGCCGCCGCCTGGCCCGGTCCCGAACAGTCCGCCAGCGGTCAAGGTCGCATGTGCCTGATCAACCTGATACGTGTCGCCATCGGCAAAGAGGAAGTTGTTGATGCGGGTTTTTGCGACCGGATAGAGAAAGTACGCCGCAACAATCGCCAGCGAGCCGGCGCCACCAAGCATGCCCATTGCCCGCATCGACATTCCGGACACAAGCATGAGCGCCATCCAGACTGATACAAAGACAACCGTCTGCCCAAAATCAGGCTGCATCATGAGCAATGCGGCAACGATGGCCGTCAAAAGAAACGTAATCGGCACGACGGGCAGCGCGCGATCATGCACCCTGAGAGACAAGATCCAGGCGATTGTCACAATGAACAGCGGCTTTAGGAATTCAGACGGCTGGAATTGCGCGAACCCATAACCAATCCAGCGCGTCGCACCGTTACGTTCGTTGCCGATGATCGGAACAAGCGCCAGAATGACACTGAAAAACGAAGCGCCTGCAAGCGCCAGGCGGCGAGCCACCTGCTGCGGCAGCATTGAAATGCCAATCATCACCGGCAAGCCCAGCAGGACCCAGACCAGCTGTTTCCAGAAATAGGCAAGAGGCGAGATCGTAAGGCTCCCACCGGAATAGCGGGCTGCAGCAGCTGGGGAACCCGCTGCAACTGCGACGAGCCCAATCGAGAGCAGCACCGTCACAAGGAGAAGCAGCACGCGATCAATTTCCCAGAACCAGAGACCAAGGGGTGAGCGATCGCCACGCCCCAGTCGCGCGACAACCCGCCCCTTGCCTCTTTTGCGAGACGAAAGCGCCGTCATGGCAAGGCCTCCACCGCCGCGCGGAATGCGTCGCCTCGCGCCTCGAAATCCCTAAATTGATCGAATGAGGCACATGCCGGAGACAGAAGAACCGTTTCCCCCGCCACTGCCGCCCTGCTTGACGCCGCCACTGCAGCTTCAAGAGTGCCACATGCCGAAACCGGCATGACGTCCCCAAGCAAGGTTGCAAACATCTGCGCCGATTCCCCAATTGTATAAGCAGCGCGCACATGACTGAAGTGTGCCGCACACGCGTCGAGATCCTTGGTCTTCGCCTGGCCGCCGAGAATCCAGTGTATTGCCGGGAACGCAGCCAGGGCCGGCGCCGTCGATGCAGGATTTGTTGCCTTGCTGTCATTTACATAGAGCACGCCGTCCAGTTCGCGGACTCTCTCCATGCGATGCGGCAGGCCCGGATAGCTGCACAGCGCTTCCTCGACCGTGGCAGCATTGATCCCCAACGCGTCGGCAACAGCGCGTGCCGCCGCAACATTCTGCGCATTGTGCGGCCCCTGCAGTGATGGCCAGCGCGATTGGCCAACAACGTCTTTGGACGAGACACGCTTCAGGCGATGATTGATCCGGCTGGCAATCATCTTTGTCCGGTCATCTTCGGTCGCAATCACGGCAACCTTGTCGACATGCTGCATGGTGAAGAGGCGTTCCTTGGCGGCAGCATAGTCCGCAAAGCCGTCGTACCGGTCAAGATGATCGGGCGTGATGTTGAGCAGCACTGCAACATCGCAATCGAGCGTGTGGCACAGGTCGATCTGGTAGCTCGACAGTTCAAGGACATAGACGCCGCCGACCGGCAGCGGTTCCTGCCCGAGGATCGGCAAGCCGATATTGCCACCCAGACGCGCCGGAATGCCTGCAGTTTCGACGATATGATGGATCAATGCCGTTGTCGTCGATTTGCCATTGGTCCCGGTGATGCCGACGACCTTGTGCGGCGGCAGGCTGGGGCGGGCCTGAGAGAAGAGCTCGATATCGCCGATTAGCGGAACATTGGCTGCATGGGCCTTGTCGGCAATGGGGTGGCGAT